>JBFGZM010000369.1:0-3657 GCA_041586815.1 Marinobacterium sp.
CCTTCCTGGCCCGCTTTGGCGCCGAAGTGATCAAGCTCGACCCGGTCAAGCCGCTGTACGACCCGCTGATCGGCACCCTGTTCACCTTCCAGACCGGCATGGGCAAGCAAAGCGCGCTGATCGATATCATGAATGACGAAAGTCGCGAGGTGTTCAACCGCCTGGTGCGCTCGGTCGACATGGTGGTGATCAATGCGCCGGAACGTCAGCTCAAGGCCCTGGGGCTGGATAACGACAGCCTGCAGGCGGTGAGCCCCGGCGTACTCTTCTGCCGTCTGGACTGCCTCGGCGGCCCGCTGCCCGGGCCCAAGAGCAACTACATCGGCTACGATGACATCATCCAGGCGCACAGCGGTATCATGAGCCGTTTCGGGGGCCCCCAGACGCCGGAAGAGCACGCCCACCTCGGCACCCTGGACGTCAACTGCGGCTTCGCTGCGGGCCTGGGCATGGCGGTATCGATCTACCACAAGCTCAGAACCGGCCAGCCGACCCGCTCACGCACTTCGCTGTCGGCCATCACCAACCTGGCGCAGCTATCGTTTGCCTTCGACTACAAAGGGCGGGCGCCCTTTAGCGAAGCCTCCGGTCGCGCAGTGCTGGGCCACAACGCCCTGTCGCATTTCTACCAGACTGCCGATGGCTGGATTTACCTCGATTCCCGCGAGTCGGAGCTGGCACAGCTGGAGCAGGTCGAGGGCCTGACAGGCATCAGTAGCGCAGCAGATATTGGCGAATTCCTGACAACAGCGCTGCAAGCGGCACCGGCGGCCTACTGGACAGACATGCTGCAGGCAGCGGACATCGCTGCCGCCGTGCCCCAGTCCATTGAATCTCTGCGCGAGGCGTACAGCCGCGACGGAGATGGCACTGTTGGCATCGACAGGGGCAGTTTCGCGTTTTCGGTTCATCGCGATCACCCCAGTGGCCACTGCGTGACCCAGGTCGACCACCTGGCGATCCGCCCTGGCGAAGCCGGCATAAAGGCCGTAAGCCTGCCAGAGCGCTGGGGCCACTCCACCCGCGAAGTGTTGGCTGATGCCGGTTACAGCACCAGCGAAATCGAGTCGATGATCGAGCGCAATGTCGCAAGCCTCGGCTGGGCCCGGGAATACCTGCCAAGCTAAAACCTCCCTGCAACCGGAGGCGGGCGCTCGCTCGCCTCCACCCATCCCTGCTTTTCCCACTACCTGGCGTTGCCCCAAGCCCATAGCACGAGCAATCAAGCACTAACCCATCAGACGATACGGGACGATAGCTGGCGCGCGGCCTGTACCAGGTTCTTCGAGTAGGTTCGCGCATCCTGTGCATTCAAAAGCTCGCCATTAATGGCCACGCTAACCGCCGCAACCGGCTCGTTTCTCAGATTCAGAATGGGGGCAGCAATACAACTGATCTGGCTATCGATCTCGCCATGGGTCACCGCATAACCCAGGCGCTTGGCACGGGAAAGATCCTCGCCAATCTGTGGCAGGTTCTGCTCGATTGCCGGGTTGGTTCTCTCCTCCCCCTTGAAGTAACTGCGCTGGAAATCATCCGAGCGCATGGACAAAATGGCCTTCCCGGCCGCCGCCAGGTGCAACGGCATTGTCTGGCCGATATGAATATTGAAAGCATTGTTCAGCGACGATTCCACCTTGGAAACCACCACAACCTTGTTGCCCACCGGTACGCACAGAAAGATCGACTTGTGAATCTCGTTCTTCAGAATCTCGGCAATGGGATAGAAGAACGGAATAATGCTTTGCTTGTTGTAGATGGTGGAGGCGATCTGAAATATGCGCGAGCCGATGCAGTAGGACTTCTTGCGGCTTGGGTCCAGTGCCACCAGCTGGTGATCCAGCAGAGCATTGATAATGCGATGTCCGCTGGCGGCAGCGATACCGGTCTGCTCGCAAATCTCGGACAGGGCCAGGGGGTAGGCCGATGCTGCCAGCAGATCCAGAATCAGCACACTGCTGTCGACTGCCGGCGCCTTGGATTTCTCTTTAGTCGGTACCATCTTCACCCCTGTTTTTCATATATAGAATAAAGCAGCCAAATATGGCCATTATTTCTGCCCAGCGCCCACGAATCGCGACCCGAGTGCCCAGCATGTCCAGGCCGCTGAAAATTTTTCATCCGCTACCAACGTCGCTGCCAGTGCCATGGATACGCAGCATGCATGCCTCTCAAACCAGCGTGAACACTACCCGATAACAAAGGCCCGGTTCAATCGCTTCGGCCGGCTTCCTGGCAACGGGGCCGGCAACACCTTGAAGCATAAAGCATCAGAAGCAATATTGCGCTATTTTTCCATATATGGAAATAATATTTTTCCTGTGGAAATTTATTTGACAGTCTCCTGAGCAAATCCTAGGATGCGCTCAACAACACCAAGGAAGCTGTCATGCGTATCGACAAGAACTTTGTTAACAACCAATTTGTAAGCTCCAACAAAGGCGCGATGATTTCGGTCTACAACCCGGTGGATAACACTGTTGTCGGGCAGGTTCAGGCCGCCACTGCGGAAGAAGCCATTGATGCCGTTGCCATCGCCGCTGCAGCACAGAAGGGCTGGCGCCAGCTCACCAGCATTGAGCGTGCCGGCTATATGCACAAGCTTGCCGATGCCCTGGTGGCACGCAAGGACGCCATTGGCCGCGCCCTGGCCGATGAATCGGGAAAAAGCCTGGAAGACGCCACCAATGAAGCGGTATACGCTGCGGATATCACCCGCTACCACGCCGAATGGGCGCGCCGTATCGAAGGCGAGATCATTCCCAGCGACACCCCCTGCGAAAGCCTGCTGCTGCAGCGCGAGCCGATCGGCGTCGTCGCCTGCCTGATTCCGTTCAACTACCCGGTTTACACCCTGCTGCGCAAGATCGCGCCGGCCCTGATCACCGGTAACGCCGTAGTGGTACGCCCGAGCAACAACACGCCCTGCTCGGCATTTGAAATCGCCAGGGCGGTGCAGGATTCCGGCATTCCGGCCGGCGTGGTGAACATTCTGACCATGGATCACGCCACGGCCGAGACCGTTTGCACCCATCCGAAAGTGGGCATGATCACCCTCACCGGCAGTGTGGGCGCCGGTCGCAAGGTGCTGGAATACTCCCAGGTCAATATCGCCAAGTCGTCGCTGGAGCTGGGCGGAAAGTCCCCCGCCATTGTCGAAGCCGATGCAGACCTGGAAAAGGCCGCCCGTGAGATCGTTGCGTCCAAGACCACCAACTGTGGCCAGCTCTGCACCGCGATTGAACGCGTCTATGTGCATGAGGCGGTGTATGAGCCGTTTGTTGAGCTGCTGCGCGCCAACCTGGCCGAGCGTCAGTTCGGTGACCGCGCCCTGAATCCGAGCTTTATGGGACCGCTGATCAACGAAAATGCACGCCTGAACATTCACCAGATGGTGGAACGCGCGATCGACGATGGCGCCAAGCTGGAAGTGGGCGGCTATATCCCCGAAGGTCCGGGACATTTTTACCCGCCGACGCTTCTGACCCACTGCCGCCAGGATATGGAGATCGTGCAGGAAGAAATCTTCGGCCCGGTACTGCCGGTACTCAAGTACAGCGATGCCGATGAAGCCCTGGCACTGGCCAACGACCACCAGTTCGGACTGGCCTCCGTGATCTACACCGAGAACTACCGCACGGCAATGAAAGTTGCCAA
>JBFGZM010000370.1:0-3648 GCA_041586815.1 Marinobacterium sp.
ATCAATGATACGGTGCAGTCGAGCGTCAGTGAAGACATGCCGCTGCCGGCGAATACCAACTTCGTCGGTGCGCAGTGTGCCGCTGCCGTAGGTGGTAATCTGTCGAACGCAAGCGTAGTGGGGGCTCTGGCCACCCTGACCCTTGGGTCCGGTGACTTCGCCTTCTGCCGCTACGTCAACGAGTTCGTGTCTGAGTTTGAAAGCTGCACACCAGGGTACTGGAAACAGGACCAGCACTTTGGCAGCTGGATCGGTACAGGTTACTCGACAGGTGATAGTTATGAAGCTGCGTTTGGCGTGGTCTTTGCAGGTACCTTCAGTGGAATTACCCTGCTGGAGGCCCTGAATGCCGGCGGCAACACCAATGGTGAGGCCCTGTTACGCCACAGCACTGCGGCGCTGTTGAATTCGGCAAAATTAGACTATCCGCTGAATACAGCAGCTGTCATAGCCCTGGTTAGCGCAGCCTGGGCGGATGGTAGTGCAGGTGCTCTTTCTGCTGCCCATACCGAACTTGCGGGCTACAACGAAACCTATGATTGTCCGCTGGGTCGGGATGAATTGCCGTAACCGGCAATATGCCCTGACGCCAACGGGGTGTCATTCCGGCTGTGGAATAAGAGGGTACACGGATAGCCGCCTCTAAGCGGAACGACCCCCAGGTTTATTGGGAATGAAAAGGGCGATGCCACTGGCATCGCCCTTTTTTACGCAGTTCCTTCGTTGTTGCCTCGTCGGATCACGTTGTTATCGTGCGTTCTTGCCCTTGCCGTTACCTGGGCCGCCGGTGCTGTCACCCGCCAGCTGGATGTCCACCGTGGCGCTGGCCGTCGCTTGACCATCGGTAATGGTGTAGCTGAAGCTGTCACTGTTCTTGAACGACTTGGCCGGTGTATAGGTCAGGGTGCCGTTGGCGTTTACCTCTACCGAACCCTTGTTGCCCTGGCTGGCGGTCGTCAGCTGCAGGCTGTCGTTGTCCGGGTCCCAGTCATTGCCCAGCACGTTGATGTTCACGGACTCTACGCTGTTGAGCGTCACGCTGTCATTCACGGCTACCGGTGCCTTGTTGCTGCTGGTTGGTGCGCTGACGGTTACGCTGACAGTGGCGCTGGCATTGCCGCCCTTGCCGTCGCTGATACTGTAGCTGAAGGTTTCGGTGCCGCTGTAACCGGTCGGCGGTGTATAGGTAATGCTGCCATTGCTGTTGATCGTTGCCGTGCCATTAACACCGCTGACCGATGTGACGCTCAAGCTGTCACCATCGGGGTCTGAATCATTGCTCAGCACATTGATGGTCACCGGCGTATTTGCACCGGTGGATGCGCTGTCATTATTGGCCACAGGCGTGCTGTTGCTGCTGGGCGAGTCGATCACATAGCTGGTGCTTGCGGTCGCGCTGTAGCTGCCCTTGGCTGCTGTTGAACGGACATCATAGAAGCCGTCGCTGGCACTGACGGGGGAGGTCACTGTCAGGGTTGCGCTGCCGCTGGCACCCGGGGCCAGTGTCAGTGAGCCCTTGTTCAAGCTGCCAGACCAGCCGGACGGTACCGTTTTCGACAGGCTGAAACTGCCGCTGGCGCATTCGTTGCTGTCGCGGTTGGTTACCGTGACCGTATAGCTGACCGGCGTGCCGGCTTCGACCCAGCTGCCGCCACCGGAGAGGCTGACTGTTGGCGTGTTCTGACTGCAGACCTGGGGGCCGACGCTGATATCGGCAATGGCCTCGTCGCTGCCCGCCCACTGGGTTGTGATGGTAACGCCCGCGATGCTGTCGGAGAAGGTGCGGCCGACATCAAGCGCGGCATCGTACCAGGCCGCTGTACCGGGGGTCATGTCGAGCATATAACTGCTGTTGCCGTTGTTGTCGGCCCCGGTATGGATAGACAGGCCTTTGTCGAGATTGCCGTTGCTGTAGAAGCTAAGACCGCTGTCGAAACCGATGGCCTGGCGGTATTCGATGTAGTACCAGGTCTTGGCGCCTGTGGCGGTATCGACTTCTTTTAGCGTCTTGAGCGCCAGCGGTTTGCTGCTGTTAAATTCGTGGGGCGCCAGGGTGTAGCTGCCACTGCTGCTGACCGTCAGAATCTTGTTGCCAAACCAGCCCAGGCGATCCTTTTGGTAGGCATTAAAGTGGCCGCTGCCGGCACCCATCAGGTCGGCGGTATCGCCGTATTCACGCACTGAACAGCTGGCGCCGATGGTCGCGGTGCCACAGTCGAGGTCGTGAGAGTGATAGAGCCCCAGATTGTGGCCCAGCTCGTGGGCAAAGGTGGACTGGGCAAAGGAGCCATTTAACCAGGCACGGGACGGCAGGCCGCCGACGGTCCCAAGACCACCCCAGCTGCAGGCATTGCGCGGGAAAGAGTACACCAGGCGATCATAGCTGTTGAGGTTATAGCCGGCGTTGCTTGCTGCCTGATCGGCCAGGCTGGTCAGAGTGGTGCGATCGCAGGTGGCGCTCGATAGCGGCAGTGTCGACCAGTCCATGACGGTGGTGTTGAACGAGGTCTGGCCGTAGGACGCCTCGTTATAGTAGGCGTTGACCTGGTTGTCCATCAGCGACTGCATCTGGGCCTTGCTCCAGGGCTTGTCGCCGGGCTTGTCCTGAAAGTTGACCATCAGTACCAGGGTTTTCTGTACGCCGATGGTATCGGGCAGAGCGCCCGGCACGCTGCCATAGCTCGCGGTGCTGTCCGCGGCGAGGCTGAGGATTTCCTCGTCCTGCGGGCCAAAGACTACAGTACCGTCTGCGTCGGGGTTTTCCTCTGCGCTGCTATTGATCAGCAGGCCCTGCAGACGCAGCTTTTGCCCGCTCTGAAGCTTGTCGTTCGATTTGCCCAGGTGCTGCAGCACGAAGCGTTCGCCGAACGGAGTTTTCAGCGCATGTTCGACGCGGCTGTTACCCGGATTGTCGAAATCGTCGATCTGTATGATTTCCAGCTCGCCTTCCAGTTCCAGCGTCTGCTCAAGCTTTTCGGCCACTTCGGCGGGCATGCCGAGCTGCTTCTCGTTGGGAATCGCCACGCGCAGCGCTTCGGCCGGATGGGTCTTGGCCAGTTCCGCCAAAAAGGCACGGCGCTCTTCGGCCCTGGCGATCATCTGCTGCAATGCACGGGATTTTTCGGCTCCCTGGGCGTTGGCCCAGCGCTTTTGCAGTGCCATCAGCGCCTGGGTATGGTCGGCAGCCTGCTGGCGGGCCTGTTCGGCCGCGGCGGGGGTAGCGGCGTGGTTGTGGTCACCGGCAGCAAGAGCGGGCAGGGTGGTGCAGGTTAGTGTAGCGGCGAGGCCGGCGGTGGCCAGGGACTGGCTAAATGAAGGCCTGGATAGGCGCATGGGTCTCTCCTGAAGTTAAAAATTCAGCAAAGATCCTCTAGCGGCCAATCCGTCAGTGGTTCTCTCCTTCGGCGGTCCGGCGACCCCTTTCTGTGTAACGATATGTTTACAAAAAGGGGCCCGTAACTTTGCGCGGCCTGATTACTCAGACGTTGCCTTTGTCGGGAGAGGATCTTTCCAGTATCAAGTTGTTGCCGCGGCACCCTGGTGCTGCGGATAAAGCCAGAATTCGTGCGCCCTGGTAATGGCATCCCTGTGTTACACCTGAGTACATCGCGATCGTCCCTGTTCAATATTGTCGCCGGGCGACTTGGG
>JBFGZM010000371.1:0-3642 GCA_041586815.1 Marinobacterium sp.
GGTAAGGACTTAACAAATGCGTCATCGTAAATCTGGTCGTCATTTTAATCGTACCAGTGCGCACCGCAAAGCGATGTTTAAAAACATGGCAGTGTCTTTGTTCGAACACGAACTGATCAAGACTACTCTGCCGAAGGCGAAGGAACTTCGCCGCTTTGCTGAGCCGCTGATCACCCTGTCCAAGATCGACAGCGTGGCTAACCGCCGCCTGGCTTTCTCTCGTACACGCAGCAAAGTTGCCGTAGGCAAGCTGTTCAACGAGCTGGGTCCGCGCTACAACGCTCGTCCGGGCGGTTACGTTCGCATTCTGAAATGCGGCTTCCGTCCTGGTGACAACGCTCCGATGGCTTACGTAGAACTGGTTGGCCGTCCGGCTGGCCTGACTGCAGTCGACGAGTCTGCTGAAGACTAAAAGCTTCAGTTGCGCAAAACACAAAACCCGGCCACTGGCCGGGTTTTTTTGTGCCTGGTGAACAGCTAAGAGTTTGGAGGTCACCGTTGTGGGAGCCCGCTCCGCGGGCGAATTGGCGTTCGGATACTGCGGAGGTGGCGCAAGCCCATTCGCCCGGAGACCGGGCTCCCGCGACACTCCCGCCATTCGCGATTTGCTACTCCGCCGCAGTCTGCGCTCGGGCCTCCAGCAGTGGCTTGAGAAAGCGACCGGTATGGGAACCTTCACAGGCTGCCACATCTTCCGGTGTGCCGGTAGCGATGATCTGGCCACCACCGGTGCCGCCTTCGGGGCCCAGGTCGATGATCCAGTCGGCGGTCTTGATCACATCCAGGTTGTGCTCGATCACCACGATGCTGTTGCCGTGATCCCGCAGCCGGCTCAGTACGTTAAGCAGTTGCTGAATATCGTAGAAGTGCAGGCCGGTGGTTGGCTCATCGAGGATATACAGGGTCTTGCCGGTGTCGCGCTTGGACAGTTCCTTGGCCAGTTTCACACGCTGGGCTTCACCGCCGGACAGGGTGGTGGCGGCCTGGCCGAGACGAATATACGACAGCCCCACGTCCATCAGTGTCTGCAGGCGACGGGCCAGTGCCGGAATGGCATCGAAGAATTCGCGCCCTTCCTCTACCGTCATTTCCAGCACTTCGTGAATGCTGCTGCCCTTGTACTTCACTTCCAGAGTTTCACGGTTGTAACGCTTGCCCTTGCAGACATCGCAGGGCACGTAGATGTCGGGCAGGAAGTGCATTTCCACCTTGATCACGCCATCGCCCTGGCAGGCTTCACAGCGCCCGCCCTTGACGTTGAAACTGAAACGTCCGGGTTTGTAGCCGCGAGAACGGGCTTCCTGGGTACCGGAGAACAGTTCGCGAATGGGCGTAAAGATCCCGGTGTAGGTGGCGGGGTTGGAGCGCGGTGTGCGACCAATGGGGCTCTGGTCAATATCGATAACCTTGTCGAACTGATCCAGGCCTTCCACGCTGCGGTGCTCGGCGGCATCCAGGGTGGTGGCGTGGTTAAGTTCGGTGGCTGCGATCGGGTACAGGGTGGCGTTGATCAGGGTTGACTTGCCCGAGCCCGATACGCCGGTAACGCAGGTAAAGAGGCCCACCGGAATTTCCAGGTCGACATCCTGCAGATTGTTGCCCTTGGCGCCATTGAGCTTGAGCAGCTTCTTCGGGTCGAATGGCAGTCGCGTGCCCGGCACTTCGATACGGCGACGCCCGCTCAGGTACTGGCCGGTAATCGAGTGCTCGTTGGCCATCACCTGGGCCGGGGTACCGCTGGCGATTACCTCACCGCCATGTACGCCGGCGCCCGGGCCGATGTCGATAACGTAGTCAGCCAGCATGATGGCATCTTCGTCATGCTCCACCACGATTACGGTGTTGCCCAGGTCACGCAGGTGGCGCAGCGTCAGCAGCAAACGTTCGTTGTCGCGCTGGTGCAGGCCGATGGATGGCTCGTCGAGGATATACATGACGCCCACCAGGCCCGCACCGATCTGGCTGGCAAGACGGATACGCTGGGCTTCACCGCCTGAGAGGGTATCGGCGTTGCGGTCCAGCGAGAGGTAGTCAAGCCCGACGTTGACCAGAAAGGACAGGCGCAGGCGTATTTCCTTCAGGATCTTGTCGGCGATCTCCCCCTGCTTGCCGCTCAGCTTGAGCAGGTCAAAATAGCGACAGCACTCGCCGATGGGCAGGCGAGTGATTTCCGGCAGGGTACGCTCGTCGATATAGACATGGCGAGCCTCGCGCCGCAGGCGCGAACCGTGGCACGAGGGGCAGGGCTGCATGTTGAGGTATTTTGCCAGGTCATCGCGCACCATTTCGGATTCGGTTTCGCGGTAGCGCCGTTCCAGATTGTTCAGCACCCCTTCGAACGGGTGGGCCTTTTCGACCGAGTCGCCGCGGTCGTTTACATAGCGAAAGGATATGTTGTCCCGGCCGCTGCCGTTGAGAATCATCTTGCGATGCTTCTCGTCCAAGTCGCGGAACGGCGTGTCCATGTCGAACCCGGCATGCTGGGCCACAGCCTGCAATTGCTGGAAGTAATAAAGGCTGCGTCTATCCCAGCCGCGAATGGCGCCTTCGGACAGTGTCAGGCTCTGGTCGTGCACCACCTTGTGGGGGTCGAAATATTGCCGCACGCCCAGACCGTCACAGCTGGGGCAGGCACCGTGGGGGTTGTTGAACGAGAACAGGCGCGGTTCCAGCTCCTGAATGCTGTGGCCACAGGTGGGGCAGGCAAAGCGGGCCGAGAAGATCAGGTCCTCGCCATCGCCGTCCATGTAGCTGATCTTGGCCAGGCCGTCGGTGAGGGCCAGCGCGGTTTCGAAGGATTCCGCCAGGCGGGTGCTGAGATCGTCCCGCACCTTGAAGCGGTCAATCACCACTTCAATATCATGCTTGCGGTTCTTGTCGAGCTCAGGCGGGCTGTCCAGATCGACGACGATGCCATCGATGCGGGCGCGGACAAACCCCTGGGTAATGAGTTCGCTCAGAACGTGCAGGTGCTCGCCCTTGCGCCCCTGGACTACCGGGGCCAGCAGCATCAGCTTGCTGCCTTCGGGCAGGGCCATTACCTGGTCGACCATCTGGCTTACGGTCTGGGCGGCCAGGGGCAGGTCATGGTCCGGGCAGCGCGGCTCACCGGCGCGGGCATAGAGCAGGCGCAGGTAGTCGTAAATCTCGGTGATGGTACCCACCGTCGAGCGAGGATTGTGGGACGTGGATTTCTGCTCGATCGAGATGGCCGGCGAGAGTCCTTCGATATGGTCCACATCGGGCTTTTCCATTACCGACAGGAACTGGCGGGCATAGGTGGACAGGGATTCCACATAGCGGCGCTGGCCTTCGGCGTACAGGGTGTCAAAAGCCAGCGAGGACTTGCCGGACCCGGACAGCCCGGTGATGACCACCAGTTTGTCACGGGGAATATCCAGGTCGATGTTTTTCAAGTTATGCGTGCGAGCGCCGCGCACCAGAATCTTGTCCATATACCTTCCCGACGGAGAGACCAAAGCGTTTGATTATATAGCGTTCACCGCCGGGCCAACACCTTGGGGCAGGCAATTGCGCAATTGTGGGAAAGATGCCTGTTTCGCGGCCTGTATGTTATCCTTCACGGCTATAGAAAAGCTTGCCGTCATGGGTGGCAAGCCCTGCAGATTGAAGTGGAGAAAC
>JBFGZM010000372.1:0-3628 GCA_041586815.1 Marinobacterium sp.
ACCGGCCGAATCAGGCCGTTGCTGGCGAACGGAATATAGGAATGGGCGAGTTGCAGCGGCGTCACCGACAGCCCGTAGCCATAGGACATGGTGGCACGTTCGACAACCTGTTTTTCGGAGATATAGGGCAAGGATCCGGCCTGTTCACCCGGGAATCCCGTGCCCGGTACCTGTCCAAGGCCAACATTGGTCATCAGGTTGCGCACCGCATCGCCGTGCATGCTCAGGGCCAGCTTGGTTACGCCCACGTTGCTGGACTTGGTAATAATGCCGGTCAGATCCAGGGTGCCGTAATTGCGATGGTCTCGAATAGTGTGACCCTTGAGGCGAATGTATCCCGGCGACACGTCCACCGGCGTATCCGCCTCGTACTGACCACTCATCAGGGCAGCAGCCACGGTCAGGGACTTCATCGGCGAGCCGGGCTCGAACAGATCCGTCAGGGCCCGGTTGCGCAATGCACTGCTGCTCAGCTTGCTGCGATCGTTCGGGTTGTAGGAAGGCTGATTCACCATGGCCAGCACTTCGCCGGTATGGGCATTGAGCACCACCACTGCCGCACCATCAGCCTGATGCACCTGTACCGCCGCCTTGAGCTCACGATATGCCAGGTACTGCAGTCGCAGATCAATGCTCAGCTGCAGGTTGCGGCCGGGGTCCGGCTCTTCGACCGAACGGATATGCTTGATGGTACGACCCAGCCGATCCTTCAGGACCAGCTTGCTGCCGGGATCTCCCCGCAGCCAGTCGTTATAGGCCAGTTCCATGCCTTCCTGACCTTCACCATCGACGTTGGTAAAGCCCACCAGATGGCTGGTGACTTCCGCCGCCGGGTAATAGCGCTTGTACTCCCGGTCGACATGAACACCGGGCACCCGCAGCGCCGCGACCTGCTGCGCCAGTTCCGGCGATACCTGGCGACGCAGATAGATGAACTGGCGTGACTTGAACTCGTTCAGGCGCCCAAGCAGCTCGGAGCGATCCATCTCCAGCAGCTGAGCCAGACGCGTGAGGGACGGATGATTCAGATCCGCCTTGCCAGGATCGGCCCAAATGGTCGCCACCGGTGCACTCACGGCCAGAGGTTCACCGTTGCGGTCGGTAATCTGGCCACGGTGCGCCGGAATCAGCATGGTTCTGAGGGTACGGGCATCACCCTGGCTCTGCAGAAAGGCCTGATCCTGACCATAAAGGGAAAAAAGCTTGAACAGAATGGCCCCGGCGATCAGCGCCAGCAATGCAAACAGCAACACCAGACGCCAGCTTTTGGCAGCCTGGTTGTCCACCTTCGGGGTATCAGCGCTCATGACGCACGATCTCGATCATGCCAGGCTCTGGCACCAGCATGGCAAGACGCTTGCTGGCGATCTGTTCGATCCGGTTGTTCGCCGCCCAGGCACTTTCCTCCAGCACCAGCTGACCCCACTCGACCTGAAGCTCGTCCCAGTTGGCGACCAGGTTCTGATGCTGGTTGAACAGTATGCGGTACTGGTAGGCACTGAAAATAACCGCCATGGCGCTACCGACGAGCAGCAGCACCAGCAAGATCAGCACCGCCGCCGGACGCGTCAGTTCGGCGGCACTGAGCAGGCGCAATGGCGGGGCGGCGGCGGATACTGCCTCAGCCGCTCCGCCTTTGGAAACCAGTGCCCGTAACGGGTTCAGGAGCCTGAACTGGCGCCAATCCATGGCTGGAATTTTCACTTGATACGCACCGCTATGCGCATGACTGCGCTGCGTGCACGGGGGTTTTTCTGCACTTCTGCAGGACTGGCCTTGACGGCCTTCCCCACGGGCTTGAGCCGCTGCTGCAGCATGTCCTGCGTCACCGGAATGCCACGAGGCAAGTGCTCGTCACCCTTCACATGCTTGCGCATGAAGCGTTTGACGATGCGGTCTTCCAGCGAATGAAAGCTGATCACCACCAGGCGGCCACCTATCGACAGCAAATCCAGCGCCTGGTCCAGGCAACGCTCGAGGTCTTCAAGCTCACGGTTGATATGAATCCGTATAGCTTGAAATGCCCGCGTTGCCGGGTTTTTCCCCTTCTCCCAGGCCGGGTTCGCTTCCGCGATAATCTTGGCCAACTGCGCCGTGGTGGTGATCTGCACCTCTTGGCGCGCCGCGACAATGGCGCGCGCCATGCGTCTGGCAAAGCGTTCTTCACCGTAAGTGAAAATCACGTCCGCCATTTCCTTTTCGCTGGCCGTCGCAATCCACTGCGCCGCGCTCTGGCCAACATCGGGGTTCATCCGCATATCCAGCGGACCTTCGTTCAAAAAGCTGAAGCCGCGCGCTGCATCATCCAGCTGGGGCGAGCTCACGCCCAGGTCCAGCAATATGCCGCCAACCTTGCCCTCGAGATTGCGTGCCCGCAGGTACTGATCCATATCCGCGAAAGAACCACGCTCGATTTCAAAACGCGGCTCGTCACCGAAGCGCTCGCCGGCATAGGCGATTGCCTCGGGGTCCTTGTCGATCGCCAGCAAGCGGCCCCCGGCCTGCAGCTGCTGCAGAATCAGCCCGCTATGACCGCCTCGCCCAAAGGTGCCATCTATATAGAAGGCATCCGGGTCCTGCACCAGGGCCTCGACGGCCTCATGCAGCAGTACGGTGGTGTGACTGAAATCCTGTATCATTCGCGCTCGACAACCTGTTTGCTGTAATCAATTGGCTTACAGTGACAGCGCCTGCAACTCATCCGGCAGCGCCATACCACCCTCTACTTCTTTCAGATACTGCTCGCGGGTCTGATTCCAGAGATCCTCGCTCCAGATCTCGAACTTGCGACCCTGCCCCAGCAATATCACCTTCTTGTCGAGCCCTGCATATTCACGCAGTGGTGCTGTTAGCAGCAACCGACCGTTTCCATCCATTTCCAGGTCAGTGGCATGACCGATCAGCAGGCGCTGAATGCGCCTTGTGGCCTTGTTAAAGCTGGATAAGGCCTCGATCTTCTGCTGAATCTGTTCCCATTCGGGCAGCGGGTAAAGCAGCAGGCAACGCTCTTCGGTATCAATGGTGGCAACCAGACAACCCTCGCATCCCGCCTGAATCTGCTGGCGATAGCGTGCCGGAATGGCCATGCGACCCTTGGCATCGAGATTGATCGGATTTACACCACGAAACATGGAGCTTTCATCCTCTGACTAGGGCACTTTCCACCACAAAATCCCCATAATTACCCACATCTACCCACTTTACTCCACTTGCGCACACTATAGGAACTAACCACAGGCAATGCAAGGCAGCCAGAGTGGCACCTTCCATGGAGATGAGCGGACGCATTAGCTAATTTAAAGCCACTGACAGAGCGTCGAAGGTGGCTGGAAAATAACTGATATGGAAATCAGCTAATTAGGACAGAAACGCGGAAAAATCAGAAACGCAGAATACTGTTGTTGCATGAGCAAATTAGTTGGATGAGTTCGCCTGTAAGCCGGGTTCTGTCAAGGACAGTCATTCATCTACGATACATGTCACCATGCACCTTTAGCGACCTACCCGGACCCAGCGCGGGCCGCGCCTGATGGGTCCCTATTTGGTCTTGCTCCGAGTGGGGTTTACCGTGCCGTGGAATGTTGCCACCCACGCGGTGCGCTCTTACCGCACCCTTTCACCCTTACCG
>JBFGZM010000373.1:0-3602 GCA_041586815.1 Marinobacterium sp.
ACCCGATCCGCACTGCTGAGCTGCACCCTGCCGCTGATCGAGCCCAGCTGCGCATTCAGTCTCTGCGGCTGTGCGAAGGCCAGCGCAGTGGCACCGATTTCGCCCTCCATCGCAAGACTCTGCTGCTCCACGCGGGTTCCACCCTGCCAGCTCAGCTCATCCAGCGAGACACTGAATCCAGGCGAACTGGCCGCCCCCCGGGTCGCTCTTAGCGTACCGTCTGCCTCAATCTGGCGCGCCTTTTCCGGCAGATGCAGATTCACATTTCCTGACCACCCCAGCGCCTCCAAACTCCCATCCATTTGCTGGCCCGGCAGTCTCAACTGGTGATTATCGAGCTGCAGGTTTCCGGTCAGCGCCATATCCTGTGGTTGCCCGCTGGCAAAACCCAGCTGCAGGCTGCCGTCCCAGCGGCCCTTTTGCACTCCCACCTCGCCGGTGCCGGGCAACTGCAACCGGGTTTCGCCGAGCGCCAGTGCGCCCTTCGCGGTCAGTTGAGAGGGCACACCTTCCTGCGCCAGTGCCAGATCCACGCGCCCCGTCCAGTCCAGTCCCGCCAGAGAACCGCTCAGCGTGCCCGGCAACAGGGTGCGGTTATCGGCCAGTTTGAGAGCACCATCCAGTACCAGGCTGCCGGGGACGCTGTCTGCGAATTCCAGTCCCAGAATGCCCTCCCAGTTCAGACTTTCGAATCCCACATCCAGCCCTGAACTGTCCTGCGCCGACGGCTTCAGCACTCCAATAATGGCGCTCATGTCCAGACGGCTTGGCAACACACTGCTGTCGAAATCCACCCCCAGTTCACCGTCCCAGCTCATGGAAGCCAGGCTTGCCTCAAAGCCCGCGGACTGCTGCATTGCCGGCTTTGACAGTCCGATAACGGCGTTCATGTCCAGGCGGCTTGGCAGCGCACTGCTGTCGAAATCCACCCCCAGCTCACCATCCCAGCTCACAGCAGCCAGACTTGCCTCAACCCCCCTGGCCTGCTGCAAAGACGGCTGTAACAGCTCGACTGCCGCCGTCATCGCAATACGTCTTGGCAACAGGCTCTTCAGCTCAAGGCTGACATCGCCATCCCAGCTAAATTGCTGATTGGCCAGGTTCAGCGTGTCGCTCTTGTAGTTCAGGTTATCCAGCCTGAAGCGTCCTGACGGCCTCAGCAGACCATCGTTTCCTGTCAGGGACGCCGAGAGTGTCAGTTCGAAAAACAGGTTTGCACTCAGGCCAGGCACAAAAGGAGCCGTAACCGACTCCAGCGGAAAACCCTTTAGTGACAGCGTCATCTCCGATGACTTGTCGGTGGGCAACGGTATCGCCTGGGTATCGACCTGGAACGGCGCGTTATTGAGCCGTCCCTCCAGACGCAGCCGGCTCTGCTCGTTTTCACGCCACTGGTAGAGTTCCTCCAGCTCACCGACTGCCAGTTCCAGATCGTGCTCCTGGTCAGGAAGCTGGGTACGCCAGCTGAAGCGGTCAATACGGATACGATCAACACCCAGGCGCCAGGGCGAGGCCTCAGGCGCCTTTTGCGCCGTACCCGCTGGCGTTTCATCGCTGTGCAGGGCGCCGAGGTTCACTGGCCCCAGCCAGAACTCCCCATCCCTGAGGCGTACCCCGGATTCGATATCGGCCAGCCTCAGCTCGCTGACCAGCAATTGCCGCTCCAGCAACCGGGGAATATCGACATCCAGTATCACCCGACCCGCATTGAGTGGCAGCCGACCCTCCGTTTCGGCGCGCAGAGCCTCTATCTCGATTCGACCCAGCCACCAGTTCAGCCTGAGCGCCTGAAGACCGACATCATCGGCACCCTGTTTTTGCAACCAGATAACCGCCTGATCCCTCAAGACATAGGGCAGCGTATGGACCAGCAACAGGAGTCCCACCAGTACAGCACCTGCCCACTTGACCCCTTTCATCCGGATCCTCCGCCTGCGTCTTTGCAAATCAGAGTATTAGTATAGCCACGCACGGCTTCGGGCCGGACCAGGCACTGACCGGTGGCCCCTGGCCTGGCTGCTGCACACGGCACAAGCCTGCCATCCGCGCCCTGAATCTGTGCTATGTATTAACGAGCGGGCAGCCTGTTGCAGCAGAGGTGTTGTTCCGGTTCGCTCAAGACCAATGCATAGCAGTGCCCCAAGGCGCTGCGGGCAAACTATAAAGGCCGGTATTTTATTGGTAGAATCGCCGCCAATTGACGTTCAAAACTTAAACAAACAGGAACTCGACATGGCACATCACGACGAAAACTTCCGTGATACGGCCGGCTACGGCTGGCTTTTCATCAACCTGCTGGCGATGCTCTGGATCACCATGCCGGTGACCATAGCGCTGGTGAAGATCGTACAGTGGTAATACGGCTGTGCCTGCAGCCGGGTATTTGACATGCGCCAGCTGCGCATCGGCGATATCGCCAAAGGATCGGGCCTGAGCGTCGAAACCATTCGGTATTACGAACGCCGCGGCCTGATCAGCCCCCTCGGTCGCCTGCCCTCGGGCTACCGCTGCTATGACGAACATACCCTGGAACGCCTGCACTTTATCGTGCGCTGCAAGGCACTCGGCTTCAGCCTGGATGAAATTCAGGAACTGTTGCAGCTCGACCCCAATGCGGAGTCGGCACAGGTAAAGCAGAAAGTTGAATTGCGTATCACGCAGATCGAAGAGAAGATCACACAGCTGCGAGCGTTGCAGCACTCCCTGCACCAGCTATCCGACCTGTGTTCCGGCGAGGGACCGGTCTCAGGTTGCCCGATCATCGACAGCCTCAAGCACTAGACGCACTCACAGCAACCACCACCCAACCGCCTCCCGAACACGCGACCCGGGAAGCAGCCGGCCTGGGCAGATTACTGCGGCTTGATGGTTTCAACGCCCTCGGAGGTACCCATCAGCACAACATCCGCGCCACGACGGGCAAAGAGTCCGTTGGTGACCACGCCGACAATGTTATTGAGCTCGGCCTCGAACGCCTTGGGGTCACGAATCTCCAGGTTGTAGACATCCAGAATCAGGTTGCCATTGTCGGTGACAAAGCCTTCACGCAATTCCGGCTGACCGCCCAGGCGCACCAGTTCACGTGCCACCAGAGACCGAGCCATGGGAATCACTTCCACCGGCAACGGGAAAGCGCCAAGAACCGGCACCTGCTTGGATGCGTCCACGATGCAGACAAATTCCCTTGAAGCCGCCGCGACAATTTTTTCCCGCGTCAGCGCGCCACCGCCACCCTTGACCAGGTTCAGACCGGCGTCGAACTCGTCAGCACCATCGACATAGGTATCCAGTCCCGCCACGGCGTTAAGATCATATACCGGGATACCATGCGCGCGCAGCCGTTCGGCAGTCGCCTCGGAGCTGGCCACTGCCGCCTCGAACTGGTGCTTGATGGTCGCCAGCTCGTCAATAAAGAAGTTGGCCGTGGAGCCGGTGCCCACACCGACGATAGAGTCGTCTTTCAAACCGCCCCTGATATAGTCCAGAGCCGCCCGCGCTACAGCCTGCTTCATTTCATCCTGCGTCATCACACTTGAACCCGTATGCTAGTAAGGCGACAAATTATACGCCCTGTGCCGGCGCGCTTGTAGACGAAAGCGATG
>JBFGZM010000374.1:0-3576 GCA_041586815.1 Marinobacterium sp.
AAAGAAGGCCGGATCGTCATAGACGGCATTGGGCATGCCGGATGCCTCGGCGATCGGCTTGCGTACGCTGTCCAGGGTGGCCATCGGAATCATCTGGGACTTGGTTGTCATCGCGCTTCTCTCCACACAGGGCCTGCACTTGGGAAGGCTGCTGGTTTCTCTTATAGACCGACAGCCTCACGCCATGGGCAGTGTCACCGTCGATATGCTGTTTGAGCGCATACTACTGAAATCAAAATCCCCCGGACAAACGACTTTTCAGCCCTTGGGTCATGACAAAAACTCACAAGTCTGCAAGCCTCTGAGTTTTGGACGAAAATTCCCTTTGGAGCGCAGAGACCTGATTCGAAAAGCCGGTTTTGACAGCCTGCAGACGCGCCTCGCGCGGGACGAAAACCATGCTTTCATCCTCGGCGCCCCCCCTGGCAACCACAGTGGCCAATGCGGCAGGTGCACAAGCGCTATGACAAATAGTAATGCTGCCCGTCGAGGCCACGGCGTGTAGAAGAAAAACGGTATTGTCGCGCCTGCATTGCGCGGGCCGGACTCATTCATACCGGGTGAAGCAGACCGCCGACAGAATGCTGAATGTTGGCGGCAATGCTGTGCCACGGCATCAGCGAATCTCACTCTCCCATTACAAAAACTCATTACCTGCGGCTAAAAAGTCGTTTGATCTGGATCAGGGTTTTGCACAAGATGGCGCCATCGCGAATTCCGGTTCGCCGCTGTACCCCGACAGCACCCGCATTGCCCGCATCAGGCTCGGCCATTACAGCGAGTCTGCGGTCATGACTTCATATAATAAGCAAGGTGGACAATGTAATGAGATCCGACAACGGGCTTGTTCGAGGCGTGGACCCGATCGTCACCGTCATTTCCATGGTAGTGGTCATTGGTTTCGTTATTTTCTGCGGTCTGCAGGCCGAAGCGGCCGGCGCCTTCTTCCAGCAAATATCCGACAATATTCTTAACAATTTCAAATGGTTTTACCTGAGTGTGGTCACCGGCGTGCTCGCACTGCTGATCTACCTGATGTTCAGCCGCCATGCGCATGTCCGCCTTGGGCGGGACGATGAGCGCCCCGAATTCAGCTACCGCTCCTGGCTGGCCATGCTGTTCAGTGGCGGCATGGGCATTGGCCTGATTTTCTGGTCGGTAGCCGAGCCCATGTGGCATTACGCCGGCAACCCCTTTGCCGCGTCCGGCCTCAGCGACGAAGCTGCCGCCACTGCCATGCGTATCACCTTCTTTCACTGGGGCCTGCACCCCTGGGCCATCTTCATTGTCGTGGCACTGGTGATGGCCTACTTTGCCTACCGCAAGGGCCTGCCGCTGACCATGCGCTCAGTGCTGTATCCCCTGATCGGCGATCGCATCTACGGCCCCATCGGCCATACCGTTGACATCCTCACCGTGGCCATCACGGCCTTTGGCGTCTCCCAGTCCCTGGGGCTTGGCGTCATCCAGATGAATACCGGCCTCAATAATGTCTTCGGCATGGAAATCAGCATCGGCAACCAGCTGATGATGATTGCCGTCATCAGTTTTCTGGCGATCCTGTCGGTCGTGTCCGGCGTGGGTCGCGGCATCCGCCTGCTGTCGGAATGGAACATGCTGCTGTCGATCCTGCTGGTGATCGCCGTACTGCTGATCGGTCCCACCCGCTACATTCTGCATACACTGATCGAAAGCACCGGAGATTACGCCAGCAACCTGATCAGCCTCAGCACCTGGAGCGATGCCCAGTCGGATTCCGGCTGGCAGAACTGGTGGACCGCCTTCTACTGGCCCTGGTGGATGACCTGGTCACCCTTTGTAGGCATGTTCATTGCCCGCATCTCCCGGGGCCGCACCATCCGCGAGCTGATCGTTGGTGCCCTGCTGGTACCCACCCTGGTGACTTTTATCTGGATGTCCGTATTCGGCGGTTCTGCCCTTAAAATGGAGCAGCAGGACCGCGTGGCTCACCAGGAACAGGTTGAGGCCGGCACCCTCACAGGCGATGCCACCGAATTCAAAGGCGGCGAGATTCTGCTGGCGACCAAGGCCGAAACCACCTCGGCAATATTTACCCTGTTCGAGAAGCTCGATTCCGGCACTCTGGGCCAGGGTCTGATGGTACTGGTCACACTGCTGCTGGCTACCTACTTCATCACCTCGGCGGACTCCGGCACCCTGGTGCTCTGTACCCTCAGTACAAGGGGCAGCATGGAGCCGCCCTTGCGCCTGCGTATCATCTGGGGTGCCATGCAGGCCTTCATTGCCGGCGGCCTGCTCTATGCCGGGGGGCTGAAAGCGGTACAAACAGCCTCCATCGTCGCCGGTCTGCCCATCGCGATACTGACTCTGCTGATGTCCGTCAGCCTGATGAAGGCGCTGCGAGCCGAGGCAGGCCTGACACCCGCACCCACCGGACCCCAGCGGGGCAGCAAGCCCCGGGCCCTGGTCCGCAGCCATCAAGACAGCGAGGCCCCGGGCATCGCTGCGGCTCAGCCTGCGATGCTGCGCGCCAGCGGCGAACGCTGATTTCCTGAGCCACTGAAAACACCGGCGTTCGCGCAGGGCGAACGCCGGTGTTTTTGTTGCTGAGCGCTGCAATCCGGCCGGGATGCGGGGCTGCTACACTGCCCGAATATGTAAAAACAGGGCAACATCCCGTCCCGACAGGCCTGCAGCAAGTCCGCCTGAACAATAAGAAACAGGAGATACCTGCTTGAAGATCAAGCCCCTGCCGCCACTGAACAGTCTGGTTGCGTTCGAGTCCGCCGCGCGTCACCTGAGCTTTACCCAGGCCGCTCTTGAACTGAGCGTGACCCAGGGCGCCATCAGCCGCCAGATCCGCCACCTGGAGGAATACCTGGGACGCAGCCTCTTTGTGCGCGACAAGCGCCAGCTGACCCTGACGCAGACCGGCGCCGAATACTACGACAGCGTACAGCAGTCTTTGCTGCTGATATCCAGCGCCACCGGTGCCATCGTACAGTGGCAGGGCAATCAGCAGCTGACGGTGGTCACCTCCAATGCCATGGCCTCTCTGTGGCTGCTGCCACGCCTGCCGGAGTTTCAGGACCTGCACCCCGACATCGACGTGCGCATTCTGGCCACCGACTCCCTGCACGGCCTGCGCAGCTCCGAATTTGACGTGGCACTGTTCTATTGCCGCACACCGCCAACGGGACTAATTGCCACACCGCTATTCAGGGAGCGTGTATTTCCTGTATGCAGCCCGGCCTTTCTGGCACGGCACAGTGCATCAGCGACCGGCGAGGGTGAGCCAGCGGATATTCTGAGCACGACGCAACTCTGGCTGGACTCGGCGGAGGACTGGCTGAACTGGAGCCAGTGGTTCAGCTCTGCGGGGCTGCAACCACAGGAGCCACGGCGGCGCCTGAACCTGAACAACTACCCCATGCTGGTACAGGCGGCCTTGAACGGCCAGGGGATCGCGCTGGGGTGGGAACAGCTGGTGACGGATTATCTGAAAAGCGGCCTGCTGGTGCGGCCCGTGGCGGTAGAACTGAATACCACCGCTTGCTTTTACATGCTGGAGTCGGAAGAGCCCAAGCGGCACAA
>JBFGZM010000375.1:0-3561 GCA_041586815.1 Marinobacterium sp.
CTGGGCCGCGGCATTGATCAGGTTTTCGGTATAGGCAATACGGTTGCGCAGCGATGTGTCTGCGCTTCGCTTGTAGGACTGCAGAACATGACCGATAGCACTGGCCTGATCGCTATCGACCAGGCCCCGCTCAACCAGGCGGCCGATGGCCATCACGATCCGGTACCTGACGTGGAGTCTTTCGGCTTCGTCTGCTACCTGAATCAGAAGCTGTGGGTCATCCGCAGCTGGCAACGCATGGGAGGCCGCCGCAAGGGCGAGAATGATGCCCTCATGGTGCTGTTGCGCCATGAGTTGCCGGGGAATATTTCGGGTGATAACGAGGTCCGCCATCTGCATTGCGGCCGCATCCTTCAGGCGCACCCGCTTGGACCAGCTCGGATCGTCGATGGTCAGATAATCATCGGCAAGCCGCAGCAGCCCTGCATCCAGTTCAGCGCTCTCAGGCCCTGGCTCTTGCATCCCCCGCTCGCTGACCCCCAGCGCCTGAAGCGTCAGCGACTTGGTTTGCTCCTGGTCGATTTCGAGGGCTTCCAGCCGCGATTTTATTGCCAAACCTTCCCTGCCTATGGACACCTCGCTGCGAGGGTCCTTGATTCGATCCACCAGCGCCTGCAGCAGATCACCGGCCGGATCCCGAAGATAATACAGCACAGCCAGCACCGTTGCGGGCCAGGCCAGCGCCGCCCCCAGCGCAACCAACTGTTCAATGACGTTGATAAAGGATTCCATACGTCTCCCTGAACACCGGCTCGATGCCCGCGCCCGCCCGAATGCACTCTCCTTATTAAAATAGCAGCTCTGGGCCGTTGCACCCCGGGGCACGTGCAGCACCGCTGTCATGACGCTGCAAACTTGCGCTGACCGTGACGCCGCTGATCCTCGGCACGACGATAGCGAACAGGGGAACTGGGAATGGGTAATTGGGAGCTGAGAGTTGAGAGTTGAGAGCTGAGGACGATCTTACCCGGCAGACTACAGGCCAATAATATACAAAATCCTGATTCTGTTTCCCTAATGGAGCTATTTATTAAGAAAAACAGCTGTAATAAATTGCACTCCTCGAAACGGTGAAAACGATCACCAGGTAATACAGCCGGAGTTAATACGGACCATGTCACTTAACCAATTACAGCGCGCACGCACCCTGGACTTACCCTCGCGAGAAGCAATGCTGTACCGCGAACCGTCGGTACAACAGTTTTGGGACAAGAACAGAGATTTGCTCAGCAATGCCTGGAAAGAGTGGGAAGAAAGCGAGCAAGATCGCCTTTTCACCCTCGACAGCTCGCTGCTAGACAAGAATTTGCGCAACGCCGTTATGCGGGCGTGGGAAGATCCAACACAAGAGTCGGCTGTGCTGGATCTGTGGCAGGAAGTGGCACCGGACGTTTTTCAGTGCCAGTTCTTCGACCCGGAGCGCCTTGCAGACTTGCGCACCTACCTGGAAGCCGTATGGGATGCACAGATTCCGCTGCGCCCGCCCTATGGAATTGTTCTGAACCGCCGCGGCGCCATGCTCGATCGCCGCTCGCAGGGGCATCTTGGCGCACCCGGCTTCCAGGCGTTTTACCGCGAGCTTCTTGATACCTATATGCGCCCGATCGCCCGGCTCCTGTTCCCGGAGGTGATGGGGTACGACATCCAGACATTTGGCTTTTCCATTCACTACCAGCCAAACACAGACGCCTCGATTCGCCCGCACACCGATGCGTCTGCAGTGACGCTGAACATTAACCTCAACCTGCCCGGGGAAGAATTTACCGGTTCTGCTGTCAACTTTTTCGATCCGTACTCGGGCCAGGCCAAAGGGCTGACATTCAAACCCGGCACCGCCATGATCCACCGCGGCAACATTGCCCACGCAGCTCAGCCCATAACCAGTGGCGAGCGCACCAACTTCGTACTTTGGCTGTACGGCGATCGCGGGCGACTGCCGCCACAGGGCACCAGGCGCACGGCCATCGACGCACATAAGCGCTGGAGTGTGCCAACCACAGCGCAGGACGACTATGCTCCGTTCTAATTATGGCCTGTTCAAAACATCAGCCGGCAGTGGGAGGATGGAGGCAGCAGATGAATCGCTGAGTGTGGAGGTGTTGGATTAGAGGCAACGAGACTGATTGCGGCTTTTTGCCTCTTCTCTTGTAGCTCACCGATAACCCGGCTTACCCGTAATTACTGCAGGCAGAAAGCCTGCAGTGAGTCACTTGCCCCAGGCACTGTTGTCACTAGCGTGGTTCGCTACGCAAGCCCTGGAAGATCGTAAAACACATGACCAGCATGAGAACAGAGAATGGCAGCCCGGTTGCGGTTACACCCGCTTGCAGTGCCGACAAGCCACCGCCAATCAAGAGCACAATCGCAATCAAGCCTTCGATCACACACCAGAAGATGCGCTGGGGCACCGGTGCATCAATTTTGCCTCCGGCCGTGATGGTATCGACGACGAGTGACCCGGAATCCGAGGAGGTAACAAAGAACACGAGCGCCAGAAAAATGGCTATTGTCGAGGCTGTCCTGGTGAACGGCAATTCGTTGAGCATGCCAAAGAGAGAAAGCTCCGGTGAATAGCTGTCGATCACATTGGCTTTCACCAGCGAGGTTTCCGGGCTGACGAGGATCTGATCAATCGCGATGCCGCCGAATACACCCATCCAGACAAAGATGATCAGGGACGGGATCAGCAATACACAGATGATGAATTCACGCACTGTGCGGCCGCGCGAAACACGGGCGATGAACATGCCGACAAAAGGCGCCCATGACACCCACCAGGCCCAGTAGAAGGCCGTCCAGCCCTGGCGGTAGCCGTCATCCGTGCGGCCAAAGGGGTTGGAGAGCGGGATGATGTCCCGGGTGTAGGCGACAAGCCCTGTCCAGAAGCCGTTCAACCCCACCAGTGTCGGTCCGGCCAAGAGGACGAAAAGGAAGAAAAGTACCGCGATCCCCATGTTGACTTCAGAGAGGATTTTTACGCCGCCATCAAGGCCGCGCCACACCGAAACCAGGGCTACCGCCGTCACCAGAATGATAATAATCACCTGAGCGTTGGTCGATATTCCAAGCCCGAAAGCAAAGTTGAAACCCGCATTGGCTTGCTGTGCCCCCAGCCCCAGAGACGTTGCCAGACCGAAAAGAGTGGCAAAGACCGCCAGGATATCAATGATATGCCCCCACCAACCCCAAACGCGATCGCCCAGAATGGGGTAAAAGCAGGAACGGATCGAGAATGGCAAACCCTTGTTGTAAGTGAAAAGTGAAAGTGCCAGAGCCATAATGGCGTAAACGGCCCAGCCGTGGAGGCCCCAGTGATAGAAGGTTGCAGCCAGTCCCATTGACCGTGCCGCCTCGACGTTTTCCCCGATAATGCTGCCGTCTGCAGCGATAGGAGAGGCAACGCCCAGGGGCCCCGATACGTTCATATGGTAAACAGGCTCAAGCACACCGAAGAACAAGAGACCAATACCCATGCCCGCGGCGAAAAGCATCGCAAACCATTCGAGGTAGGAATATTCAGGTACGGCGTCGTTTCCGCCCAGCCGCACCTTCGATATGGGC
>JBFGZM010000376.1:0-3559 GCA_041586815.1 Marinobacterium sp.
GGTAGATCAGCTGTCTCTGACCATTCCCCAGGGCGAGTTTGTCGCCCTGCTTGGGCCCAGTGGCTGTGGCAAGAGCACCACCTTGCGCATGCTGGCGGGGTTTGAGTCTCTCAGTGGTGGCAGTATCAGCCTGAATGGCCGGGTGCTGGCGTCCGAGGGGGCTCACCTGGCGCCGGAGCAGCGTGATATGGGCATGGTGTTTCAGTCCTATGCGCTTTGGCCTCACATGACCGTGGCGGAGAATGTTGGCTATGCGCTGCGCATGCGCGGTGTCAAGGGCGAGGCCCGGGCACGCAAGGTGCGCGAGGCGCTGGATGTGGTGCGGCTGGAACGTTATGCCGACAGCTCGCCGCGGGATCTCAGCGGTGGCCAGCGCCAGCGTGTGGCTCTGGCACGCTGTCTGGTGAGCGAGCCTGCCGTTGTGCTGCTGGACGAACCGCTGGCCAACCTGGACCGGCACCTGCGGGCCTCGATGGAAGACAGTTTTCGTGAATTTCACCGCCGCACCGGGGCCACCCTGGTGTATGTCACCCATGATCAGTCCGAGGCCATGTCCCTGGCGGACCGGGTGGCGGTGATGCAGGGCGGGCGCCTGGTGCAGTGGGCAACGCCACAGCAGCTCTATGCACGGCCGCGTACCCCCTGGCTGGCCGGATTTATCGGTGAGGGCAGCGTGATCGACCTGCCCGCGGCACGGCCGGGGGAGGCGGTCAGCGGTGCTGCGCTGGCGCAGGGGCTGGCCCGCAGCCACGGATTGCTGGCAGCAACCACGGGGCCCGTTCTGGTGCGCCCGGAGCATGTGCGGATCCGGGGGGCGAACGATGGTGAAGGAGGCGTCACCGCGAGGGTTGTCGATACTGCTTACCGGGGTGAGCGGTTCAGTGTGCGGCTGCGCCTTGCCGGGCAGCAGGAGCTGCTGGCATATCATCCACATCCACTGGCGCTGGACCAGGCGGTGCAGCTGGATCTGGAGCACGGCTGGGCACTGGAACAGCCGGCATGAACGCCAGCATCGACATCCTCAGCGGCCTGAATGCCAAGGCGCCGGCGGCGATTCTGGTGAAGTCCCGGGGGCGGAGTCTGCTGCTGGATGCCGGCGGCGCGCTGGAGGCGGGTGCTGCCAGTGGCTGGACATTGCCGCAGATGCCGGACGCCGTAGTGCTGACCCATGACCATGTTGATCATTGCGCGGCCCTGCATCAGGTGCCGACGCAGGTGCCGGTTTATGCCACGGCGCCGGTGGCCGCCGTGCTGCAGGGTCGACGGGAAGTGCGCCTGCTACCGCTCAGCGGCACGCTCGAGATTGCAGGCATTCAGGTCACTACGGGTCAGGCAGGCCATTCCCTGGGAGGCGTCTGGCTGCATCTGGCACTGGGTGACGGGCTCTTCTACAGCGGGGACTTCAGCCTGGAATCGACCCTGTTTGCATTTGATCCGCCCCCGCCGGCGGGCCTGGCACTGCTGGATGCCTCCTATGGCCTGTATGACCGCAGCCAGGTCGAGTGCCGCAGCGCGCTGGAGCCCTGGCTGGAGGGGCCGCTGCTGTTGCCGGTGCCGCCGTCGGGGCGAGCGCTGGAACTGGCACTCTGGCTTGATGCCCGGCCGGGGACTTACTGGACACTCGATAATGCCTGCCGGCAGCAGCTTGAACAGCTGCAACAGCTGCCATGCGGGCTGCTGCAGCCGGGTATCGTTGAACGGCTGGCCCGGCTCAGGCCGCAACCCTTCGGCGATGATGTACCCATTATTCTGGCTGCCAATCCGGACGGTGTCGGCGGCGAGGCCGGACGCCTTATCGAAACCCAGCCCGGGCGCCCGGTGCTCTATACCGGTTATATGCCCTCCCGGGCCCGGGCCCAGGTGGCGAGCGGGCGCGCTCACTGGCAGCGCTGGAACGTGCATCCGCGCCTTGGCGATGTATTGAGCCTTGCCAAGAGGCTGCAGGCCCGGCGCGTGGTGCCACTGTTCAGTTGCCTTGATCCGCTGGAGGCCTGGCAACAGGCACTGGGCAATCGGCTGCAGACCCATACCCACATAGAGATTTGAGATGAAGCTGATTCGAAAACCCTTTGTATTCATGCGCCACGGTGAAACCGCGCTCAACCGGGAACAGCGTATCTGCGGCTTTACCGATGTGCCGCTGAACGCGCATGGGGAAAGCCAGGCGCTGGCGGCGCAACCATTGCTCAGAGGTGAGTGGAGCCGTGTTGCCACCAGTGGTCTGCAGCGGGCCCAGCGTACCGCACATCTGGCTGTTCCGCGGCACGAGGCGCTGATACTGCCTGGCCTGAACGAGCGTCACTGGGGTGTGCTGGAGGGCGCTCCCCTGGCGCAGCTGCTGCCTTATGCAAGCACACCGCAAGGCGGCGAAAGCTGGGATGAGTTCAGTCAGCGGGTGCTGGATGCACTGAACGGGTTGCTGCAGGAGTACCCGCTGCCGCTGGTGGTGGCGCATTCGGGCGTGTACCGCGTGATCCGCAATGCCATTACCGGCAGCCCGGATGGGCCCCGGGTCGAAAACGCCCGGCCGGTGCGGGTGTCTCCGCGCGATGCTGATGACGGCTGGGATCTGCAGGTGTTTGAAGCCGGCGTTGCAAGTGATCGACAGTAATTATTCCCCCGGGCGGCATTGGCTGCCCGGGATCTGTAATTTTTGAAAAGGGAACGTTAAATGGCTGACACGGTTATCGTCGATGTGGATGGAACCCTGGCGGAATTTGATCCGGCCAGCGTCGCGCAGTGGGTACTGGGAGACACCAAGCAGTGGGCCCCGTTTTTTGAACATATGGCGGGTGCGCCGGTGATTGATGCGGTGCGTCGCCTGGTACGGATGCTGAAGGCCCAGGGCCAGACAATCGTGATTTGCAGTGGCCGGCCGGCGTCCCACAGCGGGGACACCGAAGCCTGGCTGATCCGCAACGAGGTGCCGTTCGATGCTCTTTATCTGCGCGCGGAGGGAGATGATGAGGTGTCCGACGAAGACGTCAAGGCACGGCTGCTGGCACAGATGCGGGCCGACGGCTTCGAGCCCTGGCTGGTGCTGGATGATCGCTCGGCGGTGGTGGCCCGCTGGCGGGAAATGGGGCTGACCTGCCTGCAGTGCGCCCCGGGCGACTTCTAGGCGCCGCGCGTTGATTACGCCTGCTGTTGCGTGCTGCCGCTTTTCAGGAACAGCAGGATCATCAGCACCAGCCCGACCAGTACGGTGATGGACGACAGTGCCAGCACGGGTTCAAGCAGCTGCGCATCCACGACCTTGCCGTACACCAGGAACAGCGACACCAGCAGCACCAGGGCGCCAATCTGATGCAGGCAAAACTGCAGTATGGCCAGTCCGGAGCGGCTGTTGTGCAGCCAGAGCCGGTGCATCACGCCATAGATAAAAGACAGCACGAAACCCAGCAACATGATGTGGGCATGGGTCACCATCTGGCCGTGGTCGTGGGATGCCGCCATGAAAATGCCCAGTATCAGGCCGAGAGTGGCATAGGCGAGCGAACAGCTTATATGTTGTCTGTCCATCGAGGTCTCCTCTGGGTTGGCCCCGACGCCCGATAAC
>JBFGZM010000377.1:0-3538 GCA_041586815.1 Marinobacterium sp.
CCCGCGCACCCGTTCCGCTACCGCAAGGACACCCTGGTCGAGTAGTTTTGGCTAACCCGGCAACGCATGGGCAGCCTCTCGGAGCCCGCGCACACGCTTCGCTACCGCAAAGACACCCTGGTCGAGTAGTTTTGGCTAACCCGGCAACGCAGAGGCAGCCTCTCAGAGCCCGCGCACACGCTTCGCTACCGCAAAGACACCCTGGTCGAGTAGTGTTGGCTAACCCGGCAACGCATGGGCAGCCTCTCGGAGCCCTCGCACCCGCTTCGCTACCGCAAGGACACTCTGGTCGAGTAGTTTTGGCTAACCCGGCAACGCATGGGCAGCCTCTCAGAGCCCGCGCACCCGCTCCGCTACCGCAAGGACACCCTGGTCGAGTAGCTCACTCACGCAGTATGGCAGCTCAGCACCCAACAAAAAGCCCGAATTAGCCTTGTCTGGTTCGGGCTTTTTGCTGGGTGCTCATTCAGGGAAACAGCCAGCCCCTGCAGCGGAAAACATAAACAAGACCCCGCCTCGACCTGTTGTTTACTCCTGCTTCCCACCGTCACGCCTGGTCGACAGCGCAGATTGCACTGCTATCCGCCAGCAGGCCGGGCAAGCGCTCTGCTCTACCGGAATACCTGCCAGGAGACCATAAAAAGCTGTGATTTGAATCATTAAAAACGGAATTAGCGATAATTCGGCTCATATATAACAGGGTTTTCAGTGGCCGCCGATAAAGCCCAGTGCTTTAATCTTAACTCGATGAAACGGTACCACTGAATGCGGCATTCAAGTTCATACCCTTAAAATCAAGCCGGGAAGCAAATGAACAGTCAACGCAATTGGCATGAGCTTGCGCAAGAAAACGTACTCGCTGAACTGCAGGCTACACCCGCCGGGCTAAGCGTCGACGAAGCAACATCACGGCTCGAGATTCACGGGCCCAACCGATTACCAAAACCTCCCCAGCGCAGCCTTGTGCAGCGCTTCCTGGTGCATTTTCACAATATTCTTATCTACGTGTTACTGGGCGCGGCCCTCATTACCGGCCTGCTCGGGCACTGGGCGGATACGTCCGTGATTCTGGCCGTGGTGATTGTCAACGCCACTATCGGCCTCATTCAGGAAGGCAAGGCCGAGAAGGCGATGGATGCCATACGGCAGATTCTGGCACTGCGGGCGGCTGTATTGCGTGACGGTCAGCGACACACGGTTGAGGGCGAAAAACTCGTGCCAGGCGATATCGTGCTGCTGGAAGCCGGCGACAAGGTACCGGCCGATCTAAGGCTCCTGAAGACCCATGGCTTGCAGATCCAGGAAGCCATTCTGACCGGGGAATCGGTTGCGGTGGACAAGCAAACTGAACCGGTCGATTCTGGCGCCGCACTGGCGGATCGCTCCTGCCAGGCCTTTAGCGGCACGACCGTCACCCGCGGCCAGGGCATGGGCGTGGTAGTGGCCACGGGTGCGACAACCGAGATTGGTCGCATAAGCGGCCTGCTCGCGGAAGTCAGGTCCCTGACCACACCGCTGGTAGAACAAATGGCTGTCTTCGCCCGATGGCTCACCCTTTTTATCCTGGCAATTGCCGCTCTGATTTTCGCCTTTGGACTGCTGATCCTCGATCACGACTTTACCGAACTGTTTATGGCGGTCGTGGGGCTCTCCGTGGCCGCCATACCGGAAGGCCTACCGGCGGTACTGACCATCACGCTGGCGGTTGGCGTTCAGGCCATGGCGCGGCGCAATGCTATCGTTCGCCGCCTGCCGGCAATTGAAACCCTGGGCGCAGTCTCTGTGATCTGCACCGACAAGACGGGGACACTCACGCGCAATGAAATGAATGTCGCATCGGTGGTCATGGACGGACAACTCTACAGCATCGAGGACACGGGCTATGAGCCGCGGGGCGCCATATACATGGCCGGTCGCGCCATCTGCATTGAGGAACATTCTCAACTGGCGGAGCTGGGCCAGGTCGCAGCCCTGTGCAACGATGCCGAGCTAAAAAGGCACGAAGATAACTGGACCGTCGAAGGCGATCCGATGGAAGGAGCCCTGCTGGTACTGGCCGGAAAAACCGAGATAGACCGGGACGACGAGCGCCTGCAATGGACACGCACCGACGTCATTCCCTTCGATTCCAGGCACAAATTCATGGCTACCCTGCATCATGACCATGAAAACCATGCGTTTATCGCGATCAAGGGCGCTCCGGAACAAATTCTGACGATGTGCAAGGCGCAACGGACTGCCGCAGGCGGCACGATTCCCTTGAACGAGTCCGACTGGCAGGAGCAGGCTCAGCGCATCGCGGCCCAGGGGCAGCGCGTGCTGGCCCTGGCACTTGTGCCCGTGCCCCCTGAGCATACAGTGCTTGAGCAGAACGACGTCGCGGGCACACTGATCCTGTTGGGCCTGATCGGGTTGATCGACCCGCCGCGCCCGGAAGCGATTTCGGCCGTGGCCCACTGTCATGCGGCAGGTATTCGGGTGAAGATGATCACCGGCGATCACGCGGCAACCGCCGCGGCCATCGGGGAGCAGATTGGCCTGCAAAACCCGCTGAATGTGCTGACCGGAGCAGATATAGACAAGCTTGATGACGAAGCGCTGGGAGCTGCCATCATGAACACCGATGTCTTTGCCCGCACCAGCCCGGAGCACAAGCTGAGACTGGTGATGGCAATACAGGCTCACGGCGTTACGGTGGCAATGACCGGCGATGGCATCAATGATACACCCGCTCTCAAGCGCGCTGATGTTGGCATCGCGATGGGCAAGAAAGGCAGCGAGGCAGCCAAGGAGGCCTCCGACCTGGTACTGGCGGACGACAACTTTGCCTCGATTGCCGCCGCCGTGCGTGAGGGGCGCACGGTATATGACAACATCAAGAAGGTCATCAGCTGGACCCTGCCAACCAACGCCGGCGAAGCCTCAACCATTATCGTCGCGCTGACGCTGGGCATGGCGTTACCGATAACGCCAATCCAGATACTGTGGGTCAACATGATCACCGCCGTCTCGCTTGGGATCGCCCTTGCCTTCGAGCCGACCGAGGACAACACCATGCAGCGGCCGCCGCGCAGCCGCAGCCAACCCCTGCTCACGGGCACCCTGGTATGGCATATCGTTCTGGTGGCAGCCCTGTTCCTTGCTGGCGTGTTCGGAATTTATACCTATGCGATTGGCCAGGCATATTCACAGGAACTGGCCCGCACCATGGTGATGAACACCCTGGTGGTGATGGAAATATTTCACCTGTTCTTTATCCGCAACATGTACGGCACCTCCCTGACCTGGAAAGCCATACGCGGCACCAAAGTCATATGGCTGGCAGTGATGGTGGTGGTTGTCGGGCAATTCGCCGTCACCTATCTGCCGCCCCTGCAATCAGTTTTCAGGACGCAAGCCATACCCCTTCTGGACGGCGTGCTGATCGTCGGCATAGGCATCGCGTTATTTGCGATTATCGAAATCGAAAAACAGCTACGGATCCGGCTTTTCAGGCTGAACGGCTTTAGCCATTCACTCCAGCAGAGAAGACGCTGAG
>JBFGZM010000378.1:0-3531 GCA_041586815.1 Marinobacterium sp.
ATCCGTACGAGAACCTGACCAGCTACATAATTACAACGCATAACCAGCCGCTTACCATCCTTGGTAACGCTTATATATAGGCGCGAAGACAGAGGCTGTCAAATAAAGTAAAACCGGGAGAGTCGTATTCCGAATTTGTTCTGTAGCCCGGCTATTCAGCGCGACAAACGGCCCCGAGCGATTGATTCAAAAAAGAAAGCACAGCAATCTTGCTGTCGCTGCACACCTTAATCCGCCCAGCCGCTGCCGATGGCTCTAAAGGGCAGCTCCAGTCCAAGGTCCGGTACCTGCTGTGCTACCCAGGCGGGAAAGGTATTGCTGTTGGGGCCCGGGAAAACGCGGTATTCATTCTTCCACGGATAGTTTTTGGCCGCCTCGTCCACCGCGGCAATCAATGCCTCGACATCGGCGCCGCGCCGATCCAGCAGCAGCTCGGGTTTGGCGCCAAACCAGTAGCGATCCGGCCGCGCCTGCGCTTCAATGCGTAGCACCGGCAAACCGCGGCGCTCGCGCCAGCCAATCACTTCATACACCGTATAGTGCTCTGCATGGGCAGGCTTGGCGGCGATCCAGGTATGAATGGCAAACCAGCCACGCCAGCCATAGGCACTGGCACCGTAGACCTGCAGCACCGCCTCGGGCGTGGTGGCAGCATCCGGCGCCTGTCCGGAGGAAGCCCGACTTGCCGTGCGCCACTCGCCCTGACTGCAGCCAGTCAGCAGCGCAACACACAACAGCACTGATCCAAGTTTCATTCTCCACCTCCGCTATTGTGCACCGGGCAACGCCGCCGCTGTGCTCGTGCCCGAGCCCGGATTTCATGTCCGGTACAACTCAATCGAGCCGCGCCTGAACCCAGCGGTCGAGCCGCGACGCCCGGTCGGACCCTGTCGCCGGCAAAGCCCGGGCCAATGCGTCTTCGGCCAGACCACGATAGCGCGAACGCTGTACCTGCGTCTCGCTGCGACGGTATAACTGAGTATAGATTCTGGCCAGCTGGCTATGAGCGTAACCGTTGTCCGGCGCCAGGGCCAGCGCACGCTGGTGCGCCTGCAGTGCCGATTCAAACTGCGACACCCGGTAGTGCAAAAAACCCTGCATGTTGTGTCCCCAGGCATCCTTTGGACGCAGAGCGCTGTAACGTTCGGCCAGCTCCAGCGCCGTGCGGTACTGCAAAAACGCGTTGACCTGGTAGACGGCCGCATACTGCAGCGCCTCGGGCGACACCGGTTCCTGCGCCAGCAGACGATCCAGCAATGGCTGCACCAGATTGGGACGCTGCGCCGTGCTGATGCGCAGCCGCGCCAGTTCCAGCAGACTGGCCGCCTCATCCGGGTTGCCGTCCAGGCGCTGCTGTAACTGCGCCATCCGGGCCAGCGTTTGAGCATCATCGCGGCAACGATACTGCAGTGCCGCCACCGGGGGCATGTCCTTGCGGCTCGACAGCCCGATGTGCCCCAGCAGGTTCAGATAGGGGTAGTCTCCGGCAGTCACATACCAGTCGGGCGCCGGCCCCATCACCACCAGGATACGCTGATGCACGATATCGAATTGCCAACCGGCGGCGCCGCGACAGAACAGAAAGGGGGCATTGTCCCAGCCCTTGCGCCGGCCAAACCAGATCAGGGCGTGATCCTTATCCTGCAGCACCTCGTAGCCGGCCTGCTGCCAGTGCGGCAGGGACTGAACAAGGCGCGGATCCGGCTGCTGCGGATCCCCCATCGCCAGGCGCGTCATGGCGCTGTAGATATCCGGCTCCTGCGCGCGGGCCTTGCCGGCCCACTGGCGCAACATCGACTGCCAGGCATCGGCGGGCGTGGCAGCGCCCGTCACCGCGGCTGCCGATGGTACAATCGCAGGCTTCGTGCCAGCGTCATCATAGGCCGCCAGATTACGCTGCGCACCGGCACCACCGCTGAGCAAGGCACTGTCTGCCCGGGCGATGGCAGCGGAGTCCGTGCTCAATGGCTGCAGCTGCGCCCGCTGCTCGATTTCCTCCATCACGGCAATCAGCCCGGTGCCCAGGTCGTTGGCCCGGTAATAGGCCCCCAGCTGCAGATCCTCGATATAGCCACTGAAGGCATCGGTAAACAGAGGCTCAAGCGCATAGCCCACTTCCAGCCGCGCCTGCTGATGGCTGTCGATCAGCAACAGCAGCAGGCCCCGTCCACCGGCATCTGCACCGATGCGCCATAGATTCATCAGATCGACTGCCAGCGTGTCCAGGCTATAACCCTTGGGCAGCTCCGCCAGGGTCACGATCAGAGCTTCAATGCCGTGCTGCCGGCGCAGAGCCGCAAGATAGGTTTCGGCACCTTCGCGGTAGTATCCAAGCCGCCCGGCATAGTCGAACAGGTACTGGCCCTGACGGGGTCGCGCGTCCAGGCTAAACGGGGCCAGGGGCGCAAAGGCCGCTGCGACCTTGGCCGTGCGCTGCTGTTGCCACAGCATGCCCAAGGCTCCAGCAACCAGCAGGGACAGTACAAGCAGTAAAAACAGGCGCCGGCGAACGGATCTGGCCACAGTGCCCTACTCTTCCTGCGCAAAGGCGTCGCGAATGCCTTCACGGGATTGCGCCTGCGCCTCGAAATAGGGCTTGAAGCGCAAACCCGCCAGGTTGCCCACCAGATTGGCGGGGAAAGTCTGCAGGCGGGTGTTGTAGTCGCGCGCGAACTCGTTGTAGTGCCGCCGCTCAATGGCCACCCGGTTTTCGGTGCCTTCGATCTGATCCTGCAGGGCTCGGAAATTCTGTGATGCCTTCAAGTCCGGGTACGCCTCAACCACCAGCATCAGACGCGACAGCGCGGTCTGCACCTCGCCCTGCGCCTGCTGTACGGCAAGCAACTGGGTTTCATCCGGCGTGCCGGCGGGGTCGCGGGCAGCCAGAGCCCCCTGCGCGCGTGCGCGGGCTTCGGTGAGGGTGGTCAGGGTTTCACGTTCATGCTCCATATAGGCCTGCACGCTGTCGATCAGCAGCGGTACCAGATCGAGCCTGCGCTGGTACTGGTTTTCGACCTGGGCCCAGCCTGCATTGACCTGCTCCCGCGCGCCCACCAGACCGTTGTAAAGCCAGGCCAGCAGCGCCATCACCAGCGCCATCACAATCAGGCCAAAAGCCCAATAAGACATCGATACCGTACGTTGCATGGTTTCACTCCTTTCCTGATCAAGTCGGCCCAGATCAACCGGGCGATTCGCAATATCTGCATCCTGTACTGCAGGCACCAGATCGCCGGTATCACTGGCATTCAGCAACCCCAGCGCGATCAGCAGCGCCAAAGCCGGCAGCAGCCAGATCAGCCAGGGCCTGCGCCGCTTTTGACTCTCAGCGCCCATGGTCTGCCCCGCAGTATCGGCTTGCGCCTGGCCCTGCATCGTCGCACCGGCGGTATGGCCCTCCACGGCAAAAACCCGCCGCAATCGCTCAGCCTCGGCAACCGTCAGCTTGCCCTCGCGCAGCAGGCGTTCAATATCCGCGTCCTGATGGTTCATGGTGTGCTCCCTTCAAGAGCGTCGAGCAGGCGCATGCCC
>JBFGZM010000379.1:0-3521 GCA_041586815.1 Marinobacterium sp.
CCGAGGCGGGAGTACGCGCTATTTGCGCTATACTGGCATTCAACTTGCTTTATCTAACTCAACGCGGACAGTCCCTGTCGGTCAACGAGCCAGGAGAAGCATGAGCCGATTATTGATATCCACAGACCTCGATGGCACCCTGCTGGACCACCACAGTTACAGCGCTGCTGCTGCTGCACCTGCGTTGCTGCAACTGCGTCAGCTACAGATTCCCTGGATACTCAACACCAGCAAAACCCTCGCCGAACTCGAGCCACTGCGCCTTCAACTGGATAACCCGCATCCTTTCGTGGTGGAGAACGGTGCCGCCATCTACATTCCCGTCGCTTCGCCGCTGGCACCAGACCTTGCCATCGACCCCACCGGGCGCTACCGCTGCAAGGTCTTTGGACCCAGTCGCCGGCGCATCCTGCTGGCACTGGATCCCCTGTCGCGACGCTATCGCTTTACCGGTTTTTCCGCCCTGACACCCGAACGCCTTGTCAGTATTACCGGTCTCTCCCCCGATGAAGCCCGGCAGGCCATGACGCGGCAGTTCACCGAGCCCCTGATCTGGGAAGATACCCGCGGTGCCCTGCAGGATTTTGCCTCCGAGCTGTCACTGCTCAACTTCCAGGTGCAGCGCGGCGGCCGCTTTACCCATGTGATGGGCTACTGCGACAAGGCCGACGCCATGGAATGGCTCGTCGAGCAATACCAGGCCCTGTGGGGCGAACCGGTTACCAGCATGGCGTTGGGCGATAGCCACAACGACATCGGCATGCTGCAGCGGGCAGACCTGTCGGTGCTGGTGCGCTCGCCGACGCACAAGCCACCGGACGTGCCCGGGCGCAATGATCTTGTACTGACCGAACAGCCGGGCCCGGCTGGCTGGAATAACGCCGTCCTCGCCGCTTTGCAGCAGCTTGGCCTGAGCACCTAGAACACAACAAGAAGGACTCCCTCATGGGCGATTTTTACCAGAACGGCATCATCACCACCTTGCACAACCTGTCCCACCGACCGCTCGAGGAACTGGAACGCGAACTGCTGGCCTTCTCCCGGGTGCGCCCGATGGCACTGATTCTGCCCTGTCTGTACTCGGAGCTCGAAGGCGAGGCCATGCCCAACATCCTGCGTCACCTCACACAGGTGCCCTACCTGTCGGAGATCGTGATCGGGCTGGACCGCGCCACCGAGGAGCAGTACCGCGCGGCGCTGAAATTCTTCTCCGCCCTGCCGCAACCGCACCGGGTACTCTGGAACGACGGCCCACGCCTGCGTGCCATTGATGGTGCACTCAAGGGTGAGGAACTGTCGCCCCTGCAGCCGGGCAAGGGCCGCAATGTCTGGTTCTGCATGGGCTACACCCTGGCCGCCGGGCGGGCAGAATCCATCGCCATGCACGACTGCGATATCCTCACCTACGACCGCGAACTGCTGGCCCGGCTGATCTACCCCGTGGCCAACCCCAACTTCAATTACGAGTTCTGCAAGGGCTTCTATGCCCGCGTGGCCGAGCACAAGATCAATGGCCGCGTCAGCCGACTGCTGGTCACACCGCTGCTGCGGGCGCTCAAGAAAGTATTCGGCAACCTGGACTACCTTGAATACCTGGACAGCTACCGCTATCCGCTGGCCGGCGAGTTTTCCTTCCGCCGCGATGTGATGAATGATATTCGCATTCCCAGCGACTGGGGACTGGAGATTGGCGTACTCAGCGAAATGACGCGCAACTACTCCAACAACCGCCTGTGTCAGGTCGATATCGCCGACGTTTACGATCACAAACACCAGGATCTGTCTCTGGATCGGGACGACACCGGTTTGTCCAAGATGTCGATCGATATCACCAAGGCCATCTTCCGCAAGCTGGCCACCAACGGCATCGTCTTCAACCATGAAACCTTCCGAAGCATCAAGGCGACCTATTTCCGCATCGCGCTGGATTTCGTCGAAACCTACCGCAACGACGCTGAAATCAATGGCCTGAAGCTGGATATCCACCTGGAGGAACAGGCAGTGGAGCTCTTTGCCGGCAATATTGTCAAGGCCGGTTCCCACTTCCTCGACAACCCGATGGAAGCGCCCTTTATTTCCAGTTGGAACCGGGTGCGCAGCGCCTTTCCAGGCGTACAGCAACAGCTGATTGCCGCTGTTGACGCCGACATGGCGGAATTTGGCCAGAACTGACAGCAACCGGACGGGAACCAGGGAGTAACTTTGATGACACCACTGCAACAGCGACTGGCCGGGCACCTGCAACTGCTTTATCCACAGCTCGATGCGGGCGAGTTCGCCCAGACCTGCCTGGATCAGTTTGGTTTGGCTTCGGATGTCCCGTCCCCAACGCCTCACCGCAACCTCTGGGATCAGAGCGATGTTGCAGTGATTACCTATGGCGACAGTCTGCGCTCGGCGCATGAGGCCCCATTGCGCAGCCTGCTCGGTTTTCTCAACAACCATCTGCAGGACTGTGTCTCCACCGTCCATATTCTGCCATTTTTCCCCTACAGTTCGGATGATGGCTTCAGCGTGATGGACTACACCACGGTGAACCCCTCGCTGGGCACCTGGGATGACATTTCGGATCTGAGCGGCCATTTCAAGATAATGGGCGACCTGGTGATCAACCACTGCTCCAGCCGCAGTCTTTGGTTCGAGAATTACAAGCACGGTGTCGAACCCGGTGCCAGCTACTTTGTCGAGTCTTCACCGAATACCGATCTCAGCGCGGTGGTGCGACCGCGCACCTCGCCGTTGCTGCGAGAGGTCAAGACCCCGGGCGGCGAGCGCCATGTCTGGTGCACCTTCAGTCATGACCAGGTCGACCTCGATTTCCAGAATCCCCAGGTGCTGCTGGAATTTCTCAAGATCATCCGGCTCTACCTCGACAAGGGTATTCGGTGGTTCCGTCTGGACGCGGTTGCCTTCCTGTGGAAAACCCCCGGTACACCCTGCATCAACCTGCCGGAAACCCACGAGGTGATAAGGCTGCTGCGACTGATGATCGAGCACCACTCGCCCGATGCGGTTATCGTGACCGAGACCAATATCCCCAACCGGGAAAACCTGACCTACTTCGGTAACGCCAACGAAGCCCACCTCATCTACAATTTTTCACTGCCGCCGCTACTGATCAACACCCTGATCAGCGGCTCCTGCATCCATCTGAAAAACTGGCTCATGACCATGCCGCCGGCACAGTACGGCACCGCCTATCTCAATTTTGTCGCCTCCCATGACGGTATCGGGCTGCGCCCTACCGAAGGCCTGCTCAGCGAGTGGGAACTCGATACGCTAATCGGTACCATGCAGCGCTTCGGCGGCCGCCTCAGTTCGCGTACGCTGCCCAACGGCGAAGCCAAGCCCTATGAGATCAATATCAGCCTGTGGGATGCATTTCGAGGCACCGCAGCGCAGGGGCCGGATCAGTGGCAGTTCGCCCGCTTTCTCTGTGCCGCGGCTATCATGTCGGCACTGGAAGGGATTCCTGCGTTTTATATCCACAGCCTGTTCGCCACCGAAAACGACGATGAGCG
>JBFGZM010000380.1:0-3520 GCA_041586815.1 Marinobacterium sp.
ACCCTGAGCCAGACGGAGAGTCTCAATGAGCGTGATTCGCCAAGACGATTTCATCAGCAGCGTCGCAGACGCGCTGCAATTCATCTCCTACTACCACCCGATCGACTTCGTTCAGGGCGTGCATGAAGCCTATCTGAAGGAACAGAACCCGGCCGCCAAGGATGCCATGGCGCAGATTCTGATCAACTCCCGCATGAGCGCCGAAGGCCGTCGCCCGATTTGTCAGGACACCGGTATCGTTACCGTGTTCGTCAAGGTCGGCATGAATGTCACCTGGGACGCCACCATGAGCGTCACCGACATGATCAACGAAGGTGTGCGTCGTGCCTACACGCATCCGGACAATGTCCTGCGCGCTTCCATTCTGGCCGATCCTGCGGGCAAACGTCAGAACACCAAGGACAACACGCCGGCGGTCATTCACTACGAAATCGTCGAAGGCGATGAAGTGGATGTGCAGATCGCAGCCAAAGGCGGCGGTTCTGAAAACAAGTCCAAGATGGTGATGCTCAACCCGTCCGACAGCATTGTCGACTGGGTCGTCAAAACCGTACCGACCATGGGGGCTGGCTGGTGCCCGCCGGGCATGCTGGGTCTGGGCATTGGCGGCACCGCCGAAAAAGCCGCTGTGCTGGCAAAGGAGTCCCTGATGGATTCCATCGATATTCATGAGCTGCGCGAGCGCGGCCCGCAGAATCGGGTGGAAGAGCTACGCCTGGAAATCATGGATGCAGTCAATGCGCTGGGTATCGGTGCCCAGGGTCTGGGTGGCCTGACCACGGTGCTGGACGTCAAGATCAAGGATTATCCGACCCACGCGGCGTCCCTGCCTGTGTGCATGATCCCCAACTGTGCCGCGACCCGTCACACGCACTTCACCCTTAATGGCAACGGTCCGGCCGTCCTCACGCCGCCCAGTCTGGAAGACTGGCCGCAGGTGACCGCCGAAGTGGGTGCCAATACTCGCCGGGTCAACCTGGATGGCATTACGCCGGAAGAAGTTGCGACCTGGAAAGTGGGCGAAACCGTGCTGCTGAACGGCAAGATGCTGACCGGCCGTGATGCTGCTCACAAGCGCATGATCGAAATGCTAAACAAGGGCGAAGAACTGCCGGTGGACCTGAAAGGTCGCTTTATCTACTACGTGGGTCCGGTTGATCCGATCGAGGGTGAAGTGGTAGGCCCGGCTGGCCCGACCACGGCAACCCGCATGGACAAGTTCACCCGCCAGATCCTGGATCAGACCGGTCTGCTGGGCATGATCGGCAAGTCCGAGCGTGGTGCAGTGGCCATCGAGGCGATCAAGGACTACAAGGCGGTCTACCTGATGGCCGTCGGCGGCGCAGCTTACCTGGTGTCCAAGGCGATTGTCGGTGCCAAGGTACTGGCCTTCGAGGAGATGGGCATGGAGGCAATCTATGAGTTCGAGGTCAAGGACATGCCGGTAACGGTGGCGGTGGATGTGAACGGCGAGTCCGTACACAACACCGGTCCTGCCAAGTGGAAAGAGATCATCGCCCGCTCGGCCTGATCCCGCCTGAGCTGATCGCCGTCCGGTGCTCCGCACGGCAGATCAGTCCATAAAAAATCCGGAATCCCGCCAGGGGCTTCCGGATTTTTTGTGCCTGTTGTTTAGCTTCGCCTCCATGCTCGTATTCCAGGCTGCGTGTGCCTGGCACCAGAAAAGACAAATACCTCAGGCGCAGTCGTATTCCTTTTCTATTTTGCGTTTGGCATCCAGATAGCGCGGCATGGGGCCGACATCCTCGTATATCGGATCACCGTCTTCGATACGGATGATTTTTGAGCCTGGCCGGTAGGGCATCTTCTCTTCGACTTCCATCAGGATGGTATGCAGCAAAGAGGTGCAGACTTCTTCGCGGGTCAGGCCGAAAGCACTGGCCAGGGCTTCGATGCGCACGAGATCCTCACGGGCAAGGGTGACATTCAGGTCGGTCAGGCTGCTCTCGTGCAGGGCCTTGCGCTCAAGTTCTTCAAGCAGGCGGGATACATGACTGGCAGGCATGGTACATCTCCTCTGGTGACTACAGTTTAAAACCTAGTTCAGGCGGGAGGGTTTGGCGAGGGATTTGGCGAGGGATTTGGTTCGTGAGCGGGCCTTTGCCGGGCGGTTTATATCAGTGGGCCTTTTTACTAGAATGTTGCGCTTGCAAATCCAAACGGGAGCCGGACAGGCTATGGCGAAGATCAAGATACTGGTGGGAACAACGTTCGGCGCGACCCAGGAGATCGCGGAGGATTGTGCAGCGCAGTTAAAGGCGCTGGGTCACGAGGCCACTGTGCTGCGCCAGCCGCAGTTTGATGAAGTGGTCGCGCCGGATACAGAAGTGCTGCTGGTGTGTTCAGCGACCATTGGTCAGGGCGAAGTACCGGAAAATCTGTTGCCACTTTACCTGGAACTGCGCGACCGTTTTCCGCTGATGCCCCAGGTGGGCTTTGGGGTGATTGCCCGCGGTGACAGCTCCTACGATGACTTCGCCGAAGGCGGTCGTCAGGTGGCCGACCTGCTGCGCGAACTGCAGTTGCGCGAGCTGGTATCGCCGCTGTTTCTGGATGCCTGTGAGACGATGGATCCGGAAGCCGAGGTGGATGCCTGGATCCAGGGGCTGGCGGCCAAGCTGTGACCGCGGGGTCACAGGGCTTGCGCAAAAGCACGAGCCCTGTAGCCCTGTATCGATTTATTTTTTCAGAAAACCGAAGCGTTGCAGGAACGCCAGCATGTGCGGGCGGGCTTCCTTGATCAGCATGCCGGAGATCTGCTCGCTCCAGCTCATCACCTTGTTGCCGCCGGTACGGGTGCGATAGTACTCGCGAACTTCCTCATCGTACTGGGCAATAACTGCGGTATCGCCGCTGTCATCGTAGCGGTCCTGCTTCAGAACCACGGACAGGGGCAGGCGGGGTTTGGTTTCCGGATTCTGGTCCGGGAAACCCAGGCACATGCCAAATACCGGGTACACCAGCTCCGGCAATTCCAGCAGTTCTGCGACCTCGGCGATCTGGTTGCGCAGCCCACCGATGTAAACGACACCCATCCCCAGTGACTCTGCGGCGATGGCTACGTTCTGTGCAAACAGGGCGCAGTCGGCGGTGGCGGTGATGAACTGTTCGGTGAAGCCGGCCTGCATCTGGGCCTGATGCATGTCGCAGGCCAGCTGGTGACGCTTCATGTCGGCGCAGAACACGAGGAACGTCGGCGCCTCGGCAATATAAGCCTGGTTGCCGGCACAGGCGGCGAGGCGTTCGCGCTTGGCCGCATCCTCGACCTGGATCACGGTACAGGCCTGCAGGAAGCTGGAGGTGGCGGCGGCCTGGCCGGCGCGCACCAGCTCATCAACGGTATCCTGCTCGATCGGCTGGGCAGTAAATTTGCGAATGGAACGGTGTGACTTGAGTAGTTCGATAACCTGATTCATGAAAGCGGATCTCCTGTGCAGCGCGTATTCTAGCGCCTGTGTCCGGCATCGTCACGGCCAGCAGCCAGGCCTGGCCTTAGCCC
>JBFGZM010000381.1:0-3501 GCA_041586815.1 Marinobacterium sp.
ACGTCAATCACACGGTCAATGGTCTTGGCCGCCGAGGTGGTGTGCAGGGTGCCAAACACCAGATGGCCGGTTTCCGCCGCCGTAAGCGCAAGTCGAATGGTTTCCAGGTCTCGCATCTCGCCCACCAGGATAACGTCCGGGTCTTCACGCAGGGCCGAGCGCAGCGCGTTGGAAAAGCTTTTGGTATCACGATGAACTTCACGCTGGTTGACCAGACATTTCTTGCTCTCGTGCACAAACTCGATCGGATCCTCGATAGTGAGTATATGATCGGTGCGCTGGTCATTGATGTAGTCCACCATCGCAGCCAGCGTGGTACTCTTGCCGGAGCCGGTCGGCCCGGTCACCAGCACCAGGCCCCTGGGCTGGGACGCCATATCCTGAAACACCTTGCCCATCCCGAGATCTTCCAGTGTCAGCACGCGGCTGGGGATGGTACGAAACACCGCGGCCGCGCCACGGTTCTGGTTGAAGGCGTTGACACGAAATCGCGCCAGCGACGGCACTTCTATCGAAAAATCGGCCTCGAAGTTGTCCTCAAACTCCTTGCGGACCTTGTCGTTCATGATGTCGTATATCAACGACAGAACAGACTTGCTATCCAGGGCCGGCAACTTGATACGGCGCACATCGCCGTCAACTCGAATAACCGGCGGCATACCGGCCGTAATATGCAGGTCGGAAGCCCCTTGCTGCACCGCAAACGATAATAGTTCAGTTATATCCATAGCGCTCAGCACCCGGTACCACTTCCATTGGAGCCCCTATTTCTAGCAGAATAGTCCAGTCAAACCAATGGCCGGTGGCGCTAAAAGCAGGGTATGAAAAATATAGTAGACAATATTTGCGCCGTGCGCGCACAAATAACACAGGCGGCACAGGATGCCGGACGGGATCCAGGGAGCATTCAGCTGCTGGCGGTCAGCAAAACCCGCCAGGCCAATGAACTGCGCGAGGCCTTTGATGCCGGTCAGCACGCCTTTGGCGAGAACTACCTGCAGGAGAGCCTGGACAAGATCGCAGCGCTGACGGATCTCGCCATTGAATGGCATTTTATCGGCCCGATCCAGTCCAACAAGACGCGTCCGATCGCCGAACACTTTCACTGGGTGCACAGCGTCGACCGCGCCAAGGTTGCCCGCCGGCTGTCAGAACAGCGCCCGGCCGACATGGCGCCGCTGAACGTCTGCCTGCAGGTCAATATCAGCGCAGAAGCCAGCAAGTCTGGTTGCCCGCCCGCCGATGTGATGGCACTGGCACAGGAGGTCGCCCAGCTTCCCCGGCTGAAGCTGCGCGGTCTGATGGCTATCCCGGCCGCCACCGGGGACGCACAGCAGCAGCAAAAGGCCTTTGGCGACCTGCGCAGGCTACTGCAGCAGCTGCAGACCGAATTGCCGCAACTGGACACCCTGTCGATGGGCATGTCGGGTGACCTGGCAGCCGCCATTCGCGAAGGCGCCAGCATTGTCCGCATTGGCACCGCCATTTTCGGCCCGCGCAACTATTCTTCCAACTCTCAGGAATCCCCATTATGAGCACGCAACCCACAGTAGCCTTTATCGGCGCCGGCAACATGGCTCGCGCCATCATCGGCGGCCTGCTCGACAACGGCTACCCGGCGGCACAGATCTGGGCCACTGGCACCCGCCCGGAAAAACTTGCCGATCTGGCGGCCAGGGGGCTGCACACCGGCACCGACAATAACGCTGCGGCCGCCGCGGCAGACATTCTGATACTGGCGGTGAAACCGCAGATGATGAAACAGGTATGCGAGCCCTTGCACGATACGGTGGTGGCCCGGCGGCCGCTGATCGTGTCGCTGGCCGCCGGCATCGCCTGTGACAGCCTCGATCTGTGGCTGGGCAGCGGCAATGCCGTGGTCCGCTGCATGCCCAATACCCCATCCCAGGTTCAAACCGGCGCCAGTGGCCTGTTTGCCAATGCAAGGGTCAGTGAGCTGCAGAAACAGCAGACCCAACAACTGCTGAGCCATGTTGGTCTGGCACTCTGGGTGGAGCGCGAAGAGCTGATTCATGCCGTAACCGCCGTGTCTGGATCAGGGCCGGCCTATTATTTCCTGTTTATGGAAGCCATGATCAGCGCCGGCGAAAAGCTGGGCCTGGATCGCGACACTGCCACCGCGCTGACCCTGCAAACCGCCCTTGGCGCAGCGCGCATGGCAACCGCCAGCGACCTGAGCCCGGCGCAACTGCGCCAGGCGGTCACCTCGCCCAAGGGCACCACCGAACAGGCAATTCTGACATTCCAGAACGCCCGGCTCGAAACCCTGGTGGACGATGCCATGCAGGCCTGCGCCAGCCGCTCGAGGGAACTGGCCGAACTTCTGCGGGACTGACAGCGCATCGCGCCTTTCGCACGGTTCATTCATCGTGCGAAAGGCACTATACTTGCCAGCAAATCAACAGCTTGAAACTAAGGCGGCGAAACGGCCATGGGACAGGATCCGATCCTTCTGATCATCCGCACAATCGGCGAACTCTATGCGTTTATCGTCGTCTTGCGCTTCTTACTGCAGCTGGCCAAGGTGGATTACTACAACCCCATCAGCCAGGCTGTTGCACGCCTGACCGGCGCGCCACTGCGACCGCTGCAAAAAGTCATTCCGCGGGCCGGTTCCGTGGACCTGTCGGCACTGGTACTGGCATACGGCGTCAAGCTGCTCACACTGTTTCTGCTGCTACTGGTTGCAGGGCAGTCCGTGCCGGTCGCCAACCTGTTGCTGTTTGCCCTTGCCGGTCTGCTGAATACCCTGCTGACCATCGCCTTCTGGGCGGTCATTGGCGCCGTTATCATCAGCTGGATCGCCCCCAACAATTACCATCCGGCGCCCCAACTGATTCTGCAGCTCACCGAACCGCTGTTCGCCCTTGCCCGCAAGGTCATACCACCGATTGGCGGGCTCGACCTGTCGCCGATTCTGATCTTCCTGGCCATTCAGATCATCCAGTCCCAGGTCAGTCGACTGGTGATGTAGCATGGCAGACTACTATCAGTGGCAGGGCGAAGACCTGATACTGAAATGCCACCTGCAACCCAAAGCCTCGAGAGACGAGTTTTCGGGCCAGCATGGCGATCGCCTGAAAATTCGCCTCCAGGCACCACCAATCGAAGGCCGGGCCAACAGCCAGCTGATACGTTTCCTGGCGTTGCAATTTGGCGTTGCCAGAAAAGCGGTCACCCTGCTCAGCGGCGAGCTTGGCCGGCAAAAACGCGTGCGCATCAGCAAGCCGACAAGAATCCCGGATGAGTTGTTGCTCGCCCCAGCGCCCGCCGCGACAGCCCACTAACGACTTCAGCCCCGGATAACAGCCAATGCCAACGTCCATTCCCGCCGATTCAGTTGGCCTTGTGCAACCGAAACAACTCCATTTCGATCAGCCACTGTCACTGGCCAGCGGGCGCCGGCTGGACAGCTACAGCCTGACCATTGAAACCTACGGCACCCTGAACGCCGACCGTTCCAATGCCATCCTGGTGTGC
>JBFGZM010000382.1:0-3417 GCA_041586815.1 Marinobacterium sp.
GGCGCAGACCACCGAGGTGCTCGGCGATGGCCAGCGGGTGACGGGCCTGCGCTACACCGAGCGTGCCAGTGGTGAAAGTCGGGATCTGGCATTGGCGGGTATCTTCGTGCAGATCGGTCTGATGCCCAATACCGAATGGCTAAAGGGCGACATCGGATTGAGCCCCCAGGGTGAGATCGAGATCGGCAGCCGTGGTGAAACTTCGCTGCGGGGTGTTTTTGCCGCCGGTGATGTCACCACCGTGCCGTTCAAGCAGATCGTCATTTCCATGGGCAGCGGCGCGACGGCGGCACTCGGGGCCTTCGATTACCTGATACGCGAGCCCGTCGGGGACACTGAAGCGGTTGTTGCCGCCTGATCTGCAGCTTGCATTATGCATGTGTAAAAAGGCCCCCTGCGTTAAGTTGCAGGGGGCCTTTTTTGTTTTGCGGGCTTGAGCGTCAGGGTAGCCGTTTCATGGCCTTGTCATTGTCGATCATCTGGCGCGTGAGCTGGTAGCCGAGTTCGCGGTAGGCCTCGAACTGGCGTTCATCGAAAAACTGATCGACGGTGGGCTGGTTCGGGTAACTCGGGTTGGCGAGCTTATAGGCATAGAGATCCCCCGGCAGGTGGCGCGTCAGGGAGGCCTTGATATAGACGAAGCGACCGACAAAGGCTTTTTGCGACCCGGCATCGGGGTAGACAATATCGCCGATGGCAAAACCGCGTTGTGATAGCTGGTATTTGTCGTCATACATGCGGTCACTGTTCTCGCTGTTGGCAGCGCTGCTGCCGGGGATCAGGCCCGAGAGATCGAACTCGGGATCATGAAAGCGGATGGAGATGCCAAAATCCACGCGGATGCGCTCGATGGCGTTGCCAAAGTCATCGAAGGTGGCATCGGGGTCGGCGCCGCCGTCCGACAGTATGATCACCGGTGTACGCCGGCGTACCAGTTCGTACAGACCGGTGTTGTCGAAATGGCCACCGTCAGACAGTTCAACCATCAGGCTGTCCTCGGCGTGGCCGAAGTTGAGCAGGCTGCGCAGTCCCGGGAAAAAGTAGTTGGGCCGCATGAATTTCTGCAGGGCGTGCAGGGGGGTGGAAGGGTTGTAGGCCCAGAATCCCAGGCGCAGGCCGAGAAAGGTCAGGATAAAGGACATGAATGGATTGGTGCTGCTGCCGGCGCCAGAGACGCCGGAGTGGGGGTTTTCGGCGGCACCGGAAATGGACATGGCGCTGGCCAGCGTCATGCCGCCACCGGAAAAGTGACAGGTGTCGGTATAGCGGGTGGCGTCGCTGCCACAGTACAGCGATGAGAGCAGAAAGCTGTCTCCCAGGCGACCGCGGTAGCGGGGCGTGATGGCATTGTTGAGGATGACGTTGCAGTTGATCAGGTGGTAGGGCGACGGATGTTCAGCCCCGGCAATGTCGGTCAGGGTGGTAGTGTTGGCCCTGGCACCGCGCTGACACAGGGGAGCGGTGGGCTCAATGTCAGGGGCCTTGAGGAAAGTTTCCATCAGACGGTCACGGTACATCTTGTGGGGGGATACCTGGTTGATGTTGACGAAAAACGGAATCGTCAGTGCGGCCAGAACAAACAGTAGCGGCCAGTAGGAGTCGGCGTCACCGCGCAGCAGTTTGTGTACGCTTTCGGCCAGAATATAGGCGGTCAGAAAGATGAAGAAGATAAAGGCCAGGGTACTGACAATGGTGAGAAGTCGGGTGAAGCTTCCCTGGGTGCTGCGCTTTTCATTGCCTGCTTCCGTGTTCATGCGAAACTGACGGATGGACAGCAGTATGCCGGCCAGGCCGGACGCCATTGAACCGTAAAGCCCCTTGTCGCCGAAATCCAGTGCCGCGCCGAATACCAGCAGGGCGGCCAGGGGCACGGCGGCGAAAAACAGCGAAGTCAAAATACCCTTCAACAACAGTCCCAGGCTGCGCTGTATCCTGACCCGATAGCAATAGGCGCGGGAGAAAAATGTCTGGAACATGCTACTCAGGGCATAGCCGAAGACGGTGAGCAGAAAAATCCCGGTCATGGTTGCGGCGGCCAGCAGAAAAAACACCGCAAAATCGACTCTGTGAGGCAGTACCTCGTCGTGTTCAGCCTGCGGTGTAAAGATGATGTTGGGAATCTTTTCAAGCAGGCTTTTAACGCTGGCAGTGTCGATGGCGCTGAAGTTCAGCAGCGGATCGAGCACGCCTGTAGTGAGTATCAGCGAGAGCAGAAACATCACCAGGCTGATCAGCAGCGTGAAGGCCACCACCGAGTGAATTACGCTTAGCAGCACCGACCCTGCCAGGGACGCGATACCCAGCTGTGCCGGTGTCAGGTATTTGCCGTGCTGGCGGATATAGCTGAGGATTTTGTTGCCAGGTGCCGTGCTGTATTTGCTGCCGGCGTAACTGTCGATCTCGCCAAACGGAAAGATGCCGAACATTTTCTGATACCAGCTCAGCGCAGCACCCGTGTAGCCGCCGCCGGAGACGGTGGACAGGTAGGCCAGCTTGTCGAACAGCGTTGGTTTGCCCTCCACCAGGTAGCGGTTGCGCAGCGCCTGAATAACGCCGATGGCGAAGGAGGCTGAACGAATTCCGCCCCCTGACAGCGCCAGCCCGTACCAGGGGCGCTGTTTGTGGGGGTAATCCTCGGGCTTCATGTAGGTGTAGTGCTCGCGCACATAATCGCCGTACTGCTTGTCCACGAAGTCGCGGTAGTCGGTATCCAGGTAGGCCTGATACCGAGTATCGAACTGCCTGGCGAGCTTCTCCTCGATCAGCGTGCGTTCCGCCGCCATCACCTCATCGGCACTGAGGGACGGTGGCTCGCGCAAGCCCAGTTTTTCAAGTAGACGTTTGAACAGTCCCATATGGCGGCGTCCTGCACTCAGGGGTTCAGTATCACATCGGCCGCTTTCTCGGCGGCCGTATAGATTGCCGTAACGATAAAGAAGCCGGGTATGCGCGGGAAAACGGAGGCATCCACCACCCGCAGCCCGGTAGTGCCCCGCACCCGGAACTGGCTGTCCAGTACCGCCATGGGGTCGTTATCGGCGCCGATCGGGCAGGTACAGGAGGCATGATGGCCCCAGGCCTGGTTGCGGATAAAGTCCCGCAGCTGATCATCGGTCTGCACGCTGTCCCCGGGCAATTCCTCCGCGGCAATGAGTCCCTTGTCCTTCAGCGGCTGGGTAAGGCTGCGGATGAACTTGATGCCTTCCACCACTGACTCGAGGTCTTCGCCGCTGGCGTCGTTACCCTCGTCGAAGTACCGAAAATTGATATGGGGCTTGTCACGGGGATCGCTGGAGCGCAGCGTTACGCTGCCCGCGGTATTGTTGGTATGGGCCTTGAGAATGGCCCAGGTCAGGTAGTTGAGGTGCTCGGCCAGTAGCCTTGAATAGCCGGGGAAATAGCCCTTGAACAGGCCCA
>JBFGZM010000383.1:0-3404 GCA_041586815.1 Marinobacterium sp.
ACCGCCGTGATCAGGGGTGCACCGCGCTCCTGCCAGTCGGGGAAGAGTTCCGCCAGGGCGCGGGGTTCGATCACGGCCCCGGACAGTATATGGGCACCGACTTCGGAGCCTTTTTCCACCACACAGACCGTCAGCTCACGTTCGGCGTCGTGTGCCTGCTGCATCAGACGAATGGCGGCGGACAGACCGGCAGGACCTGCGCCAACAATCACCACATCGAACTCCATCGATTCGCGTTCAACGGCTTCGCTCATGGAGACTTACCTCTTGTTATGCTGTGTAGTGGGACAAAAAAGGAGTGGGTAAAGTGATGCTTGCGATTCAACCCATACATGGTTGTGGCACATAAAAAACAGGGGCCGGCGAGTGGAGCCCGCCCCTGAAGGCACGATGTTGAACGATGAACAACGCTATCCGTTAGCGGCCGGCTTCCAGGTCAGGTACGGCTTCAAACCAGTCCGTAGCAAGAGCGCGACCTGCCGTTTTAAAGCTTTGCTTCCAGGTCGGGTACCGCTTCGAACAGATCCGCCACCAACCCATAGTCCGCCACCTGGAAGATTGGCGCTTCTTCATCCTTGTTGATCGCCACGATCACCTTGGAGTCCTTCATGCCGGCCAGGTGCTGAATGGCACCAGAAATACCGACAGCGATATACAGTTCCGGGGCCACGATCTTGCCGGTCTGGCCCACCTGCATGTCGTTGGGTACAAAGCCCGCATCGACTGCTGCACGGGAGGCGCCCACAGCGGCACCGAGCTTGTCGGCGACCTTTTCCAGCAGGGCGAAGTTCTCGCCGTTACCCATGCCGCGACCACCGGAGATGATTACCCGGGCGGACGTCAGCTCGGGGCGATCCGACTTGGCCACTTCCTCGCCGACAAAGCGCGACAGTGCCGCATCCTGTACCGTCGTGACCGCTTCAATGCTGGCGGAGCCGCCCTCGGCCGCCACCGGATCAAAGGCAGTGCCGCGTACGGTGATGACCTTGATGGCATCCAGCGACTTCACGGTCGCGATGGCGTTGCCGGCATAGATCGGGCGCTTGAAGGTATCGGCGGACTCCACAGAGACGATGTCCGACAGTTGACCCACATCCAGCAGCGCCGCGACGCGGGGCAGCAGGTTCTTGCCTGTAGTGGTGGCCGGCGCCAGTACGTAACCAAAGCCCGAGGCCTTGACGAGTTCGGCGATCAGCGGCGCGACATTTTCGGCCAGCTGATGTCCGTAGGCGGCGTTGTCGGCCAGCAGCACCTTAGCGATACCAGTGACCTGGGCCGCCTGATCCGCAACGGCCTGGCAGCCCTCGCCCGCTACCAGCAGGGCCACCTCACCACCGATGGCCGCAGCCGCCGCTACGGTATTGAGTGTCGCCGGTTTCAGGGTGCTGTTATCGTGTTCCGCAACAATCAGGGTAGCCATCAGATCACCTTCGCTTCGCTTTTCAGTTTTTCCACCAGCTCGGCCACCGAGCCCACCTTGATGCCGCCCTGGCGCTCCGCCGGCGGCTCAACACCCAGCAGCTCGATGTGAGCGCGAAGCTCCACACCCAGGTCTGCCGGGCTTTTCACATCCAGGGGCTTTTTCTTGGCTTTCATGATATTGGGCAAAGACGCATAACGCGGCTCGTTCAGGCGCAGATCCGTGGTCACGATGGCGGGCAGTTTCAGGCCCAGGGTCTGCAAACCGCCATCGACCTCGCGCGTCACCAGAACTTCATCGCCGTCGACTTTCACTTCAGATGCGAAAGTGCCCTGGGACAGGCCAGTCAGTGCGGCCAACATCTGGCCGGTCTGGTTATTGTCCGAATCGATTGCCTGCTTGCCCAGAATCACCAGGCCCGGGTGCTCATCCGCAACCACCTTCGCCAGCAGCTTGGCCACCGACAGGGATTCCGGCATCGTGTCGGTTTCGATATGAATACCGCGATCCGCACCAAGCGCCAGGGCCGTGCGAATCTGCTCCTGTACGGCCTTCGGGCCGATGGAGACGACGATCACCTCGGTGGCGACACCGGCTTCCTTCAGCCGCACCGCCTCTTCCACAGCGATCTCGCAGAAGGGATTCAGCGCCATCTTGACGTTGGCCAGATCCACATCGCTGCGATCCGCCTTGACGCGTACCTTGACGTTGTAGTCGAGGACACGCTTGACCGTTACCAGTACTTTCATGCTGTTCTGCCTTTTCGCATTGCTGTCCAGGCCCACCGGGGGCGGGCCGCATCAATAACATGAATCAGCGCCCATTCAAGCCTAAGGATAGAACCAAAAAGGACACCATTCGCCCCATAGGCGCACCGACCAGAAATAAATCAGGTATCAGGCTCCACCAGCCGCCGCTTCAATGCCAAACAGTGTCGCTCGCCACCGTCTCCCGGACAATAACAAATGGAGCCTAATAATTGACATATGGGGCCACGCGCACAAAAAACAGAGGCCAGCAGAGCCTGCAAGCAGGACAAAAAGCAAAAAAAACCGGAGCACAGGGCTCCGGTATAGGGTTTCGAACGCGGGTTAAGATCATGCCTGTGCCAGGCGCAGGCCCCGGCCTACGAGGGTACAAACCCAGACAGCCACACCCTCAAAGGTTATCCAGCCCCTGCTCCACCATCGCCACGGCACGGAAAATGGCCCGCCCCTTGTTCATTGTTTCATCCCACTCATTCTGGGGTACCGAATCGGCCACGATGCCCGCACCCGCCTGGATATGCAGCGTCTTGTCCTTGATCACCGCAGTGCGAATCGCAATCGCCGTATCCATATTGCCATTCCAGGACAGGTACCCCACGGCACCACCATAGACACCGCGTTTCACCGGTTCCAGCTCATCAATAATTTCCATCGCCCGTACCTTGGGCGCACCACTGAGGGTACCCGCCGGGTGGGCCGCACGCAGCACATCCATGGCGCTGACATCGTCACGCAAGCGACCATTGACATTGGAAACGATATGCATGACATGGGAATAGCGTTCCACCAGCATTTTCTCGGTCAGCTGCACCTCGCCCACCCGGGCCACACGGCCCACATCGTTGCGCCCCAAATCAATCAGCATAAGGTGCTCGGCCAGCTCCTTGGGGTCGGACAGCAGATCCTGTTCCAGAGCGCGATCCTCGGCTTCAGTGGCACCGCGCGGACGGGTTCCGGCGATAGGTCGCACCGTGGCGACACCGTCTTCCACCCGGGCCAGAATTTCCGGCGACGACCCTACTACATGAAAATCGTCCAGATTCAGCAGGTACATGTAGGGCGACGGATTCAGGCATCGCAGGGCACGGTAGAGATCCAGCGGCCGGCTCTCGAACGGGATCGACATGCGCTGAGAGATTACGGTCTGCATCATGTCGCCGGACAGGATGTATTCCTTGATCCGGGCCACCGCCTGCTTGAAGGCGTCTTCACCAAAG
>JBFGZM010000384.1:0-3399 GCA_041586815.1 Marinobacterium sp.
CAGCGGGCCAGCGGTCGACCATCGAGCAGCACCTGGCCCTGCAGCGGTTTAAGCAGGCCGGCCAGTGCCCGCAACAACGTGCTCTTGCCACAGCCATTGGGGCCGATAAGACAGTGAATCCGGCCGGGATCCACCGTCAGACTCAGTTTCGGCACGACGATCTTGTCGTCATAACCCAGCTTCAGTTCCTGTGCCGATAGCATCCGGTTTCCCTCCCTTCTAGGCCTGCTTGCGTGCCAGCAAATAGATAAAAAACGGTACCCCGAGCAGGGACGTGATCACGCCGATGGGGATCTCGGCCGGCACCAGCAGCAGGCGCCCCAGCAAATCCGACAACATCACCAGCAGGGCTCCGAACAGGGACCCCAGCACCAGCTGCAGGCGCAAATCGGGGCCGCAGCACAGCCTTGCGATCTGCGCCACGATCAGGCCGATAAAGCCGATCGGTCCCACCACCCCAACGGCACTGGCGGCAAAGAGCACCGCCACCAGCAGCAGCGCGAAACGCCACAGCTCCACCCGCAGCCCCAGGCTGCGGGCGACATCGTCCCCCAGCTGTAGCAGGTTGGCGCCGGCCAGCAACGCCGGCAACAAGCCAAGGGCCAGCAGCGTCCAGGGCAAGAGCACCCAGAGGTGCTCCCAACCGCGTCCGAACAGGCTGCCGGCCAGCCAGATCAGCACCGTTTCGGTATTCATCGAGCCCCACCCCGCCAGCACCCCGGTGGCCAGCGCATTCAGCACACTGGCCACGGCAATGCCGCTCAGCACCAGGCGCACCGGCGTGACTCCGCGATTCCAGCCCAGCCGGTACACCGCCGCCGCCGCCAGAATGCCGCCGCCACAACTGAGCAGCGGCAGCCAGTCGAGGCTGATCGACAGGGCCGAATAGGCGCCGTTATCCCCCCAGAAGCGTTCCGCCAGCACAAAGGCCAGCACCGCCGCCAGGCTGGCTCCGGCATTGATGCCCAGCACGCCGGCATCCGCCAGGGGATTGCGCATCACGGCCTGCAGCAAAGAACCTGCGATGGCGAAGTGCACCCCCACCAGCAGCCCCAGCAGTACTCTGGGCAGGCGCAGATTCCAGACGATATCGGTCGCCACCGCATCGCCCTCACCGTTAAGCGCCTGCCAGACCTGCAATGGCGTCAGCGTCACCGCGCCATAAAGCAGATTCAGTACCAGAGCGCCCGCCATCAGGGCCAGCAACAGCAGCACGAGCCCCAGCAAACGCGGACATTCGAAATTCCACAGCCGGACAGCCGCTATGGTTTGGGTCTGTACCGGCATTAGAAAACCCTCGTGCGGATCAACCAGATAAACAGCGGCCCGCCGAGCAGCGCCGTAAACATGCCCAGGGGCAGTTCGGCCGGCGCGGCCAGCGTGCGGGCAAGCAGGTCACTCAATGTGACCAGCAGGGCCCCCAGCAGCATGACCGCCGGCAGCGCCAGGCGCTGATCGCTGGGCAGCAGCAAGCGCACCAGGTGGGGCGCCACCAGCCCGACAAAACCTACAGGCCCCGCCACCGCCACGGTAGCCGCAGTCAGCGCCACGGCAATAGCAACAAACCCCAGGCGCCAAAGCAGCACGCGGGCCCCCAGGCCCCGGGCGATTTCATCGTCCAGGCGCAGCAGGTTCAGATAACGGGAGAAGCCCAGCACCAGGGCAAGGCCGGTGCCGGCCCAGGGCAGTATCAGCTGCACATGACTCCAGCCACGCCCCAGCAGGCCACCGGCCAGCCAGAAATAGAGTTGCTGTGCCTGAGCACCGGAAAAAAGCAGAAACGCCGTGGTCAGCGCCGTAGCCAGTGCCGTAACCGCGATGCCGGCCAGCGCCAGGCGCAGGGGTGAAAAGCCGCCCTGCGCGGCAAGCACAAAGGTCAGTGCCGCCGCACCCGCGCCGCCGAGCATGCCGAGCCAGGGAAGCCAGATGGCACTCACCATGAAACAGACCTGGGCCACCACCACCAGCATGGAGGCGCCCGCCACTACCCCGGTCAGCCCCGGCGAGGCCAAAGGATTGCGGGTCACTGTCTGCATCACCCAGCCGGCAACACCGAGGCTCGCCCCCACCAGCAGGCCGGCCAGAAAACGCGGCAGTCGCAGCTCCCACACCAGGATCGCCGGCAGGCCGCTTTCAGTGCCCAGCAACAGGTGCCAGAGTGTGTCTGGCGATACCGGCACCGCGCCGACCGCCAGAGCCAGGGTTGCGGTGACGAGCAACGCCAGCAGCAGCCCGGCGAGCAGCCCCAGGCCCTTGAAATCAGCCCCGGGCAACCGCCCGGAGCGCAGCGTCGGCAGGCTTGGGTTCAGCATCAGCAGGCGCCCTAGCGAAAGGGCCGGCTGGCCAGGGAAGCGGGCAGCTCAGGCTGGGGAAAGGTGTCGGGATACAGGCGCCAGGCCATTTCCCGCACGATCAGGTCGCGGGCAATGGGACCGCCGCCTTCCTTCCAGTGCAGGCCCACCTCGTACACCTGCCCCTGCTGCACGGCCTTCAGGTACGGCCAGATCGGGTTGGCGGCGTAGGCATGGCGGGTACCGGAGGCAAACATGAAGATGACATCGGGGTTCAGCACCAGCAGCTGTTCCAGGCTGAGCTGGTAACCAAAGGGCACCGGCTGTTCGGGGGTGGGCGAGGGGCCAATGCTGTTGATGACGTTCAGGCGCTCCAGCAGGTCGGTACTCAGGAAGTGGTCGTAATAGGCAAAGGGAGCCTCGCCACTGCCCGCCAGCAGCACCGCACTGAGTCCACCCGGGGCCCGGCGGCCATAATCATCCACCAGCGCCTCGAAGGCGGCATTCAAAGCCTGGCCTTCCGCCGCCTTGTCCAGCGCCGTGGCAATACCCGCCACTGCCCGCAGACTGTCGTCATAGCTGATGACATCGAAGGCATAGAAAGGCGCCAGGGCGCCGAGTTTTTGGGCGCTGGGCTCGGTGTAGCGCCGGATCGCCAGAATCAGGTCAGGCTGCAACGCGGACAGCTGCTCCAGGTTGGTGCTGGCACGCTGCCCCAGGCTCGGCACGCCATCCATCAGTGGTCCCAGGAAGTCCGGCACCGGGCGATCGCCAAAGGTCGAGGCGCCGGCCGGCGCCACGCCCAGCGACACCAGGGTATCGGCGGCAAAGGTCGATATGGCCACCACCTTCTGGGCACCCGCCTGCGGCACGATTTCCAGCCCCCGGTCATCCGTTACAGGCTCAGCCACAGCCTGCAGGGCCGGTGCCAGTAACGCCAGCGTGCCCACCACCATCCATGCCCTTAGCCCCTGAAATCGCATTATTCACTCCCTGTACGGATATCTGGGCGGGTATTCTAATACATAGCAATAATGATTTGCATTTAGATTTATATAAATCGGTATGGACACCAGGCTATCGCTGAACCCACTCAAATATTCAACCC
>JBFGZM010000385.1:0-3383 GCA_041586815.1 Marinobacterium sp.
CGGAAAAATATAGCAAAGTGGTCATTTTATAGGAAATGGCCACCCGCAAAACCCGCCCAAGCTGTTGATTTATGGTGCCGATAAGAGGATTCGAACCTCCGACCTGCTCATTACGAATGAGCTGCTCTGCCGGCTGAGCTATATCGGCGCTGAAATGATGGAATTTCTACCCCGCACATCCGGATAGACTGCCGGTCAAAGCGCATTCATGCGAAAGCGGTAGTCCTCGTAACTGAGAATAACGCCTTTGGGGATGATTTCCTCCAGCCGCAATTGTGGCGTAATACGCTGGCCTTCGCGCATCATGCGCTCGCCAATCTTCACCCGCCGCGATGCCGGATCCGCCGAATAGATATGCACACTGAATGTCAGCTCCGGCAGGCTGCGCTGCACATCCACCGGCAACTGACGCCGATACGGCAGCCCGGCATGAGCATCGCTGTTGTCCTGCGACGTCGACATGACCGTTGTACCCGGTACGGAACCGGTATTGCTCTGAACCGTCTTCGTTTCGGATTCCACGCCGTCCCTGCCCCCGGCAGTCGGGCGGGGAGTCGGGGGCACATCCAGCAGAATGCGCACTCCCCTGAGGTCTTCATCACCGATCGCCGCAACGATCATTTCCGCCACCCCGGTTGAGGGTGCTGCCGACGCTTGCACCTCTGTCGCCTCCGCGACATTGCTCACTTCGCCGCCCGGCCCGGCGCTCCGGGAATTGCCCGCTTCGCCTGGAACGGCGGCGGTCGGCGGACTGTCTGCGCTGTCGAGGGTCCACCAGCTGACAAGAGCAATGGCCAGCAGCAGTGCCGCTGCCAGAGGCAACCGCCCCCCGCGCCGAGGCGCCAAAGAGTGCGTTGCGAACGCCTGCGCTGGCGGCATGTCCGAGGGCGCCTCCTGCTTGCGACGACCTTCGGACTGTTTAAGGGCATCCAGAATATAGGACATGGCTAGCGCTCCTGGCGGGGTTCTAGCAACGGAAGATCAGCCAGCGTAAGGGTGTTCAGATGAATTGCCGTTTTGGGCCCCACCACAGCATCAACGCTGAGACCCTGTCGCATCTGAAACAGCCGTACCTGTTCCACCAGTTTTTCGTCGTACCGGTCGCTGGCAACAAGCTGAACACCACCATTGAGACGCGCCATTTGCTGACTAAGCCACTCGACACTGCTGCCGCTGGCACCGGGCCAGATCGGCCCCTGGTACTGCGGCGGCACGCGCCACAGGATGGTATAGCTGTCGGGCCAGCTCTTCACCAGCGTGTCATAGGGTACATTCAGAATCTCACCGGAGACCATCAGGCGTGCGACTTCATCATTCAGTGCCAGCACCGTGGCGTGCACCACCCCCGCGACGGTGTTAAGGCTGACCACGGCCGGGCGATTAAGCTGCTGCAGGGATATCAGGTCTCCCCCCGTGACCAGGCAGCCCAGTCCCCGGCTTTCTGCAAATCGACACACCACCGGGTTCTGACGCGGGTCATAGTCCTGCTTCCAGGCGGCAAAGAGTGCCCGGTACGCCTGCACCAGCCCCAGGTCCGAATCTGGCTGTGCCGGCCAGACAAACGGCTTGGTTCGGGTGCTGTCTGGCGGAGTGTTTGAGACAATAGACAGCGGCTGCGCGCGCGCTTGCAGGGGTGCCAGTGGCACGGATGACGACACCGGCTGAATGGCAGCGGATGAAGCAGACCGTACTGCGGCCCCCCCGGAAACATCGCCAGAAGGCGCAACATGAGGTGCCGCAGGCAGTGTTTTGTCGGCGGCTACGTTACGGCTCGCCAGGGTTTTATCGCTGGTGCCAGCCTCCCCCGGCGGCGACTCAAACAGACTGAAGTTCGACAGGCTCTCCAGAGTCGGCAGTTCAAAGAACGCTGTCCGGGAACCATCGGCCACCCAGGCCGCCACGGCAAACCCCACCAGCCAGGCCGCCAGAGCGGCGGCAACGGCCAGCGCCAGCAGCCAGCGCCAGCTATCCCGTGCAGACAATTGCAGCGCAGCCTCATCACCAAATACCTCACGGGAGGCCTTGACCAGCGTTTTCACCTCGACGCGGTTGTCTCGCTGAACAAAACTCCCCAGCAGGGCACGATCGCACAGAATGTTCACCACCCGAGGAATGCCGCCCGATAACCGGTACAGTCGCTTGAGGGTGGCGGCGGGGAATATTGGCCGATTCAGGCCCGCCACCGCCAGCCGATGAACGATATAGGCCTCCAGGTCCTTCAGCGACAGGGCACCCAGGTGAAAACGGGCGGTAATACGCTGGGCAAGCTGGCGCAGCTCCGGCCGTGCCAGCAGTTCCAGCAGCTCCGGCTGGCCCACCAGCACAATCTGCAGCAGCTTGCATTCATTGGTTTCAAGATTCGTCAGCAGGCGAATCTGCTCCAGCAACACCACGCCGAGATTCTGCGCTTCGTCGATAATCAGCACGGTGCTGCGGCCCTGGGCATGGCTATCCAGCAGATGGCGATTGATGAGGTCGATATAGGTTTTGCTGCGCACCTGATCGCCCTGCGGATAGACAATCCCCAGCTCGTCGCACAGGGCCGCCAGCAATTCTTCAACACTGGCCTTGGGGTTCAGAATCATCGCGACATCGGTATTGTCCGGCAGCTGCTCCAGCAGGCGCCGGCAAACCGTGGTCTTGCCGGTACCAACCTCCCCGGTCAGCAGAACAAAACCGCCGTTGCTACCGATACCGTACAGCAGGTGGGCAAGGGCCTCCTGGTACTGCTCACTGAGAAAAAGATAACGGGGATTTGGCGCTATCGAAAACGGCGACTCGCTAAAACCGAAATAGTTGTTGTACATCTTTGCTACCTGTCAGAGCCTAGCAACAACTATAGATGCAGCCGGTAGCTTTTACCGGCCGAGCCCGGTGTAAAGCCGACAGCACCTGTAAACATGCATAGCAGACAACGAAAAACGGTTCCTGCTTGAAAAGCATACATTTAAATCCTGCAACGGTTGCAGCAATATCCAATTGCACGCCGGGAGTGCATCCTATACTTGTTACAAAAGCGCAACACGAAACGCGCCGCCGCGCCTCCCGATTACCACTTACCCTGCAGATGGCACATGACCCTATCAACTGTCACTGAGGGTCAGGGACGACACCTTGAATCAACGGACACGATCGTCCGCACTGCACTTTTTCTCGATATCTGTGATAACCATCGCAGCCCCAGCGTGGACATTGATCTGCGTGGCTGGACACTCGATCGCGTGACCAGTATCGAAAATGCTCGGGAATCCCTGCGCACGCATGTCTACCATGTGGGCCTGGTGAAACTCGACTGGCCGTCCATCCAGGACCGGGACGAAATAGAAGACTTTTTCCATCAGGACCAATACACCAACTGGATCGCCCTGACGACCCCCGAAGTC
>JBFGZM010000386.1:0-3352 GCA_041586815.1 Marinobacterium sp.
CCGGAAAGCACGCCGGAAAAAAAGCAGGGCATGTTTGCCCGCATCAAGGCCGGCTTGAGCCGCACCAAGGCCAATCTGTCGACTCAGCTGGGCAACCTGTTTCTGGGCGCCAAGGAAATCGACGATGAGCTGCTGGAAGACATCGAAACCCTGCTGCTGACCGCCGATGTGGGGGTCGAAGCCACCGCGGAAATCATCAGCCGGCTGACCGACAAGGTGGCCCGCAACCAGCTGGCCGACGCCCAGGCGCTGCAACAGGCACTGCAGCAGGAACTGGCGGCCCTGCTGCATCAGGCCGAGCAGCCGTTGCAGATCGATGCGGCCGGCAAGCAGCCCTATGTGATCCTGATGGTGGGTGTTAACGGTGTGGGCAAGACCACCACCATTGGCAAGCTGGCCAAGCGTTTTCAGTCCGAGGGGCGTTCCGTCATGCTGGCGGCCGGTGATACCTTCCGCGCCGCTGCTGTTGAACAGCTGCAGGTCTGGGGCGAGCGCAACCAGGTGCCGGTGGTGGCGCAGCATACCGGCGCCGATTCGGCATCGGTGCTCTTCGATGCACTGCAGTCGGCCAAGGCACGCAATGTTGATGTGCTGATTGCCGATACCGCCGGACGCCTGCAGAACAAGGATCACCTGATGCAGGAACTGCAGAAAGTGGTACGCGTGATGCAAAAGCTGGATATGGAGGCACCACACGAGGTAATGCTGGTGCTGGATGCCGGCACCGGCCAGAATGCCATGAGCCAGGCGCGCACCTTCAAGGATGCGGTCGGTGTGACCGGCATTACGTTGACCAAACTCGACGGCACCGCCAAGGGTGGCATCATCTTTGCCATTGCCAAGCAGCTGGAACTGCCGATTCGCTATATCGGCGTGGGCGAGCAGGTGGACGACCTGCGCCCCTTCAGTGCCGACGAATTCGTCAAGGCTCTCTTTGACTAGAGCGTTCGACTGGGGCGTTACGACGGCTGCGGTACAGGAACTTAATTTCACGCGTTCAGGCGAGTGCGGACAACAGCATGGCATTGATCAGTTTCGAAAACGTCAGCAAGCGCTATCTCAGCGGCCAGGAAGCCCTGAGCAATGTGTCTTTTACGCTGCGTGAAGGGGAAATGGCGTTTCTGACCGGCCACTCCGGAGCGGGCAAAAGCACGTTGCTGCGCATGATCATGCTGATGGAACGCCCTTCCCAGGGCACGGTTGTGGTGGGTGAACAAAGCCTGGCGCAGCTGGGTCGGCATGAACTTCCATACCATCGTCGGCGGATTGGCGTCGTGTTTCAGAACCACCATCTGCTGTTTGACCGCACCGTCTTCGAGAATATCGCACTGCCACTGCAGATCTGCGGGTATGAGCCGGAAGATGCGGCGAGGCGGGTACGGGCGGCGCTGAACAAGGTCGGGTTGCTGGAGAAGGAAAATCAGAGCCCGATCAGTCTTTCCAGCGGCGAGCAGCAGCGTGTCGGTATCGCTCGTGCAATCGTGCACAAGCCCCGGGTGCTGCTGGCGGATGAACCCACGGGCAACCTTGATCCAGAACTGTCCGAAGAAATCATGAAGCTGTTTCAGCAGTTCAACCGTGTGGGCACCACGGTGCTGATTGCCAGTCACGACCTGTCACTGATTGAACGCATGCGCCACCGTACCCTGGTGCTGCGCAACGGGAGGCTGATTGCCGATGGCCGTGGATGAAAAAACCGCCCCGCGGCGCGGGGCGCAGCAGGATCGCATTGATCGACGCAGCCGTAATCGCAACTGGCGCAGGCATCACGTTCAGGTGGCGCGCGAGAGCTGGAACCGGCTGTTTGCAACGCCTCTGCCAACGCTCATCACACTGGCGGTACTGGCCATTGCGCTGGCATTGCCCGGCTTTCTGCTGACGGGCCTGAAGAATCTGCAGCAGCTCAGCGAGGGCTGGGATCACGAACCCCGCATCAGCCTGTACCTGAGTCCGGCGCTGGATGATGCCCAGGCCGATCGTTTCAGTCGCGAGTTGCTGTTGCGTGATGATCTGGCGGCGGTGGACATGATCAGCCGTGAGCAGGGCCTTATTGAGTTCCGCGAGCTGTCGCGCTTTGGCAATATCGTTGACTTGCTGGATGAAAACCCGCTGCCGGCGGTGATTACGGTGCAGCCGCTGGACCGCAGTCTGGCAGCCCTTCCCGTCCTCAAGGCGAAACTGCAGGCGCTGGAGGAAGTCGACGAGGCCTCCCTGGATCTGGAATGGTTGCAGCGCCTCAGTGCCTTTGTGCAGCTGATCCAGCGCGCGGTACTGGTACTGGGGTTGCTGCTGGCGCTGGCGGTACTGCTGGTGGTGGGAAACACCATTCGGCTGTCGATTGAAAGCCGGCGCGACGAAATCATCGTCGCCAAGCTGGTGGGCGGCACCGATGCCTGGGTGCGGCGTCCCTTCCTGTATAGCGGTGCCTGGTATGGGCTGCTGGGTGCGGCTCTGGCCTGGTGTCTGATCCAGTTCAGCCTGCTGACGCTGAAGGAGCCGGTGAGCGAATTGACGCGGCTCTATCTGAACGACTTCGAGCCCACCGGACTCGGCCTGACCGGCAGTCTGATTCTGGTGCTCACCAGCCTGCTGCTGGGCTGGCTAGGAGCCTGGCTGGCGGTTGGGCACCACCTGCGGGAAATTGAACCCAGTTGAAACCCGTTCAGTACCAGTGGGCATGACATGAAGGCGTCACACTTGCGGTTTAGGCTGGATCCCGTTATTTTTACCGGTCCGCGGGCAATTCTGGCTTGTCGTGGCCTTGGGAACTTCACTACCCGAGGTCGGTCATACTAGCGGATTCAGGGTATGACAAGCTGAAAGTAATACTGAGGTAACACTGTATGGGCAAGAGCTTGCAAGTCGTCGACATTCTTTCTCCAGGTTGCAACCTGGAAGCCTACATGCGCTCGGTCAGTGCGATCGCCGTGCTTACGGCTGAGGAAGAGCGCGAACTGGCAGAGCGCCTGTTTTATCAAAACGACCTTGAGGCGGCGCGCCGTCTGGTCATGTCGCACCTGCGTTTCGTGGTGCATATTGCCAAGTCCTACTCTGGCTACGGGCTGCAGCTCGGTGACCTGGTACAGGAAGGCAATGTGGGCCTGATGAAGGCCGTAAAGCGTTTCGATCCCAGCATGGGTGTTCGTCTGGTGTCCTTTGCGGTGCACTGGATCAAGGCCGAAATGCACGAATTCATTCTGCGCAACTGGCGTATCGTCAAGGTGGCGACCACAAAGGCGCAGCGCAAGCTGTTCTTCAACCTGCGCTCGCAGAAAAAGCGCCTGGGCTGGATGAACAATGCCGAAGTCGATGCCATCGCCGAGGACCTGGGGGTGGATTCTGCGGTGGTACG
>JBFGZM010000387.1:0-3340 GCA_041586815.1 Marinobacterium sp.
CTGGCCGAGGTTGCCTTGCGCCTGCAGGCGGATCCGGCGACCCTGCAGCGTTCCAACTACACCATCACCTTCCACGTCAGAGCGCTGGATGACTCATCCATCAAGCTGGATACCGAAAGCCGCTTCCTGGGGCCCGCTCCAAAGCGTTGACCAACGATTCCCCCGGGGCAATTTGTCGCAGCAGCGCGCCCCGGGGTTTTCGGTTAGAATAGCGCCGCAGGCAGACCTCTGTTCTGCCACGCATCGCTTAAGCGGGTTTTAAGGATCATCATGAAGCACGACAACACTGCCATCGCGCCCTGGTACAAACAGCCCTGGCTCTGGTTCATACTGGCCCCTGTCATTGTCTCCGTCATCTCTGGCAGCACCTTTCTCTACCTGTCGATCATATCCGCGGACGGTATCGTCAAAGACGACTACTACAAGGTCGCCAAAGGCCTGCAGATCGACAACAGGCCCTCCATTCAGGCCGCAGCGCTCAACCTCAGCGCAGACCTGCTGATAGATGACCTGACCGGCGATATCGGCCTGACGCTATCCGGCAAGATAGCCGATGATCTCAACAGTCTCACGCTGGAAATTATCCATCCAATTCACCAGAAATATGACCAGAACATGCAGCTGCGTCGTGTTCCCGGCACCACACACTTCACCGGCAACCTGCAGGCCACGCTGAGCTCCAGCAAGCATTTTGTCGTCGTGATCGCCCCTGACAACAGCTGGAACCTGCGCGCAGAAGTCGAGCCTCCCTACGACCCGCTGCGCCTTCAGCTTTCACCGGCTAACTGACCGTCCACAAAATGACGAACCCACTGAGCCCTGTCAGCCAAGGCGCCCTGCTCACCGGCACTGCTGAGCCGTCACACGGCTGCTTTCATTGCGGCCTGGATATTCCGCACGGCTCGCATTATGTGCTGAAGATCGACGGTCAGCCCCGCGAGCTTTGCTGCCCCGGTTGTCTGGCCGTGGCCCAGACCATTGTGGACAGCGGGCTCGACGGCTACTATCGCCACCGCACCGGCACGGCAGGGACCGCGGATATCGCCGGCCGCGCCCTGCCCGACACCCTGGCACAGGAACTGGCGCTCTATGACCTGCCCGGCGTACAGCAGGCCTTTGTCGCCAGCCTGAGTGAAACCGCGCGCGAAGCCAGCCTGGTCATCGAAGGAATTAGCTGCGCCGCCTGCACCTGGCTGCTGGAGCATCACCTGCAGCGCCAGGAAGGCGTACTGCATGTCAGCGTGAACCTCAGCAATCACCGCATGCGCCTGAGCTGGGACACCACAACCACCTGCCTTAGCACCCTGCTGGGCCAGATATACCGCATCGGCTACCAGGGCCACCCGTACCATCCCGACAAGGAAGAGCAGCTGCTCGAGCGGGAGAAGAAGCGCGCCATCCGTCGCCTCGGCGTCGCCGGTGTGGGCATGATGCAGGTCATGATGTATGCCATAGCCCTCTACGCCGGCGCGCTGCAGGACATGGATGCCCAGTTTGTCAGCTTTATCCGCTGGGCCAGCCTGATCGTGGCCACACCGGTCGCGCTCTACGCGGCGCTGCCGTTCTACCAGGCCGCCCTGCGTGATTTGCGCAGCCGCCACCTGAGCATGGACGTACCGGTATCCATTGCCATATTGGGAGCCTACAGCGCCAGCGTCTGGGCGACGCTGACCCAGAGCGGCGAGGTCTATTTCGACTCGGTCACCATGTTCACCTGCTTTCTGCTCATCGGCCGCTACCTGGAGATGCAGGCCCGGCATCGAACCGGTCGCGCCGGCAATGCCCTGCTCAACCTGCTGCCCAACAGCGCCATACGCCTCGTCGACGGTGACGAACTGCTGGTGCCCGCAAGCGAGCTCAAGGTGGGTGACCGGGTCCTGGTCAAACCGGGCCAGAGCCTCCCCGCAGACGGCATTATCCGTCGCGGCCATTCTTCCATCGACGAGTCCGCCCTTACCGGCGAGTACCTGCCCATCCGCCACGGCGAGGGTGATACGGTGGTGGGCGGCACCCTGAACGTCGAGAACCCCATCGAACTGGAAATCAGCCAGGTGGGAGTCGACACACAACTGTCGGCTATCGTGCGCCTGCTGGATCGCGCCCAGAGTGAAAAGCCCGCCACCGCTCGACTGGCCGATCACGTTTCGAGCTATTTTGTCGCCGCGGTTCTGCTCACTGCCAGCCTGGTCGGGCTGATCTGGTGGCAACTCGACCCCGCCAACGCCTTCTGGGTGACACTCTCGGTGCTGGTAGTCACCTGCCCCTGCGCGCTGTCGCTGGCCACCCCAACGGCCCTGACCACCGCCACCGGCACGCTGCGCCAGCAGGGCCTGCTGATCACCCGCGGGCATGTACTGGAAAGCCTCGCCCGCGCAACCCATATCGTATTCGACAAAACAGGCACCCTGACCCAGGGCAACCTGAGCCTGCACAGCGTGGTCACCCTGGGAGCTGAGCGCGACCAGGCCCTGCGTCTGGCCGCGGCTCTGGAGGCCCATTCGGAACACCCCATTGCGCGGGCTTTTCATGCCTACATCGACCGGCCCGCCGAAACGCTGGAATCGCACCTGGGACTGGGCCTGGAGGGCATCATCGATGGCCAGCGGTATCGCATCGGCACCGCGGACTTTGCCGCCGCGCTTTGCCCGCAGCAGCCCCTGCCTGCGCCGCCCGACACCCGGAGCCAGTGGCTGCTGCTGAGCAGCAGCGCAGGCCCGCTGGCCTGGTTTGGCCTGGATGATCAGCTGCGCCCCGAGGCCGCCGACTGCATTCGCTCGCTCCAGGCACTCGGACTGCATGTCGAACTGCTGTCCGGTGACAGCTCCCCTGCGGTTCAGCACGTCAGCCAGAGCCTGGGTATCGATCGCGCTCTGGGGGGAATGTCACCGGATCAGAAACTGACGCACATCCGCGCATTGCAGGACAGTGGTGCCAGGGTGGTAATGGTAGGTGATGGCATTAACGACATTCCGGTACTGGCCGGCGCACAGACCTCCATCGCCATGGGGTCTGCCACGGATCTGGCCAAAACCTGCGCCGACGGCGTACTGATGTCCGGCGACCTCAGCCGTCTGGTCGAAGGTATTGCGCTGGCGCGAAAAACCCGCGTCGTCATCCGCCAGAACCTCGGCTGGGCCCTGCTGTATAATCTTTTGGCACTACCCCTGGCTGCCAGCGGGCTTATAGCGCCGTACATGGCTGCCATTGGCATGTCCGCCAGCTCACTGGTTGTGGTCGGCAATGCCCTGCGGCTGTCCCGACGTACCCAAGGTCCGAAACCAGAAAAGTAGGGAGCGCACATGATTACACAAACGGCGCATAGCGCCCCCTCTGTGATTGC
>JBFGZM010000388.1:0-3337 GCA_041586815.1 Marinobacterium sp.
TTCGCATTGCTTCGGCCACGGTTCTGCAGCCGGCAAGCTGGCCAAGGTATGCCAGCAGGGAGTGACTGCCGTTGAGCATGCGCAGTTTCATGGTCTCAAATGGCGTAACGTCCTCGACCATCTGGACGCCGACCTGTTCCCAGTCCGGTCGGCCGAGACTGAAGTGATCCTCAATGACCCACTGGCTGAATGACTCACATACAACCGCGGCTCGATCGTCGCAGTCCAGATCCGTATCCAGTCGTCTGAAATCGGCCTCGGTCATGGCCGGCACGATGCGGTCCACCATTGAGCCAGGGAAGCAGACCTTATTGGCGATCCAGTCATGCAGGTCTGCATTTAGCCGCGATGCGAGCGCCAGAACGGCAGCCCGGGTGCGCTCACCGTTGTGTGGCATGTTATCGCACGATAGCACGGTAAAAGGCGCGATACCTGCCTGGTAACGTCTGTTCAAGGCTTCCACCAGCAGGCCCGGCGCGGTTCTCGGAGTGTGCGGGTTATTCAGGTCGTGCTGTATGGCGGGATCTTCGGTTCGCAGCCTGTCCGTGCTTGGTTCCAGGTAATAGCCCTTTTCGGTAATGGTCAGCGTAACGATTAGGGTTGCCGGCGCCGCCATGCGGACAAGCAGGCATTCCCGGCCAGTGTCTGAGCCTGCAAACAGCGCCTCGCGAATGGCTTTGACCTCACGTACTGCCACCTGCTGGCGGTTGCTGTATTCCGCCACATGGTAGCGACAGTCGGATGAGCTCAGTTGATCAACCAGCGTCTGGTTGGCGCGGATATTTGCGCTGCACAGGCCCCAGTCGCCGACGTGAATTGACAGGTAGCGCTCCAGATAGACAGCCTGGTGGGCACGATGAAAGGCCCCCAGTCCGAGGTGGACAATACCTGTACCGACGCGGCTTGCATCGTAGGCGCTGCGTATATGTTCAATCTGCCTGGTTTGACGCATGGGCTGTTCTTCTTCCTGTCAGTCGCGTTCCGGTACTGCAGTCTGGTCATCGAAGATTGACTTGGCATGCCAGAAGTGTTCTTTATAACGTATGCTTTCCGTATATGTTGGACCAGTTTTGGTCTATTATCAATGTTTGTGAGATTTTTGGTATTCCAATTTGTGTGGTTTAGTGTTTCCTCTGCCTTTTGGGGCTAAGCTTCGCTTCGCAATGTATCTTGTGGTATCCCAAAGTGACTCCCCTGCAACCTTTGTGCAGGTTCACAGTGATCAGGCTTGGAAGCGATGGCTGGAAGACTTTACCGGGGAATTGGCGGGCATATCAGGGAATGCGTTGGGGCGCAGGGCTGCGGCCCGGCGCCCGACTACGCAGATCGTTTCAGTGTGAGCCAGGCCGTCGTGCGCGATCGCCTGATCATGCTTGAAACACTAGACCTGACTGAAGTGCACAAGGGGTACTGGGAGTTGCCTGAAAAAATGACCAGAGGAGGCCTGAACGCAGAGGCATCTGGCAGAAGATATCGGGCCCTTCGAGCTGCAGCAGGCGCGGCAGGTGCTGGAGAGGTCCAGTGGGGCTGGTGCGGCTGCTCTTGTTTCAAAGCAGGAGCTTCGCTGATGCAGGATCCGGAGGATTCTGAAGTTGCTCGTCAGTGAGGCGGACGAAAACTTCTTGAGCAGTAGCCTGGTTGATACAGTTACTTTTAATAGCAGTACCTTTCTACTTTATAAATTTAACTTGATGGATAAACGTGTGAACAAGACAGAGCATGACTTGCCGGTAGATTATCCAGTTAGCTACAGGAGCAGAGACTTTCTGCTTCAGCAGATACGCAATACCCTGTCCTTTTATGAAGGCCGATCTGTCGATCCGGTCGGGGGCTTCTTTCATTGCTACATGAATGATGGCACGGTTTTCAACTCAGGACTTAGAACGCTTGTGGCCTCGTGCCGATTTGTATTCAACTATGCCAAAGCCTATCGGCAATTTGGCGACGAGAAGTACAGGTCAAGAGCTTTTCACGGGTTGAAATACTTAAGAGAGTCGCATCGGAACTCTGAAACAGGTGGGTATGCCTGGGTGCTGCTGGATGGAAAGGTGCAAGATGACACTAATCATTGTTATGGACTGGCATTCGTGATGCTTGCCTGTGCCTGCGGTGTCGATGCAGGCATATCGGAGGCACGGGCCTGGCTGTACGAAACGTTCAATCTGCTGGAAGAGAAGTTTTGGGATGAGGATTACGGTTTGTATGCCAGCGAGGCCACTGCAGACTGGCAGCTAGATCCATATCGTGGCCAGAATGACAATATGCATACCTGTGAGGCCTTGATTGCTGCCTACGAAGTTACACAGGATGACATTTTTCTGGATCGGGCCTGTTTGTTGGCCAGCCATATGGTATGCAGACAGTCGCAGAATACCGATGCACATATATGGGAACACTACACCCAGGATTGGAAACCTGATTTACTCTACAACCTGAATGATAAAACCAACAGCATACGGCCCTGGGGTGTGCAGACCGGGCATCAGACCGAGTGGGCAAAGCTTCTGCTTGTTCTGGACAGGCACCGGCCCGAAACCTGGCGGCTTGAAAAGGCAAAAGAATTGTTTGATAGCGCCATGGCGTATGGTTGGGACAAAAAAAACAAGGGGCTTATCTACGGTTATGATCTGGAAGGTAAAGCCTATGATCAGGATAAATATTTCTGGGTTCAAGCTGAGAGCATAGCTGCTGCCGCATTGTTGGCAGACAGGACCGGAGATAAAGAATACTGGGAGTGGTACGATAAAATATGGACCTACAGCTTCCAGCATTTTGTCGATCATAAATACGGTGCCTGGTACCGCATTCTTTCGGTGGATAATATTCGATATGATGACCGGAAATCCTATAAAAACAAGACGGACTACCACACGATGGGAGCCTGTTATGAGGCTCTGAATGTTATTACTAAATAGAAAAAGGTCATGTATATAAAAATGATTTTTGATATCAGTCAATAGTAACCCTGCGGGTGAATGCATGAAGCAGGGGTGTACCATGGTGGGCCGAAGGCCAATGTGAATGCCATCAAAACCGGTATATTTACGCCCCTGCGCCCGATCTTGTGGCGTGACTCTCAAATATGCGGGGATGCCTGGTGTTGCTAGCCTTTGCCCGTCGATGTGGCGAGGGCACTAGTTTACTGCTTTGTTCTGATGGGTGCTTATAGAGTTCGCCAGCCCGCCCATCCGTGACCGGCAATGCTGCAGAGCCTGAGCTGGCGAGCCCCCTGCGGGCGAACCGCCAGGGGGCCGTCTGCAGTATTGCGTTTCCTCGAAGAGAGCCCACTATCTCTTCGAAAATGCGCCTTGCGCCCAGTCGCCCTGAAGACGTGCAA
>JBFGZM010000389.1:0-3336 GCA_041586815.1 Marinobacterium sp.
CCCCTGGCGCGTCAGGCGCTGATAAAAGCGCGCCCGCAGCAGGTTACCAAGGCGGTAGGAGGTGCCGAACAGAATAAGCCGCCAGCCCATGCGCAGCAAATATACCGCGAGCCCCAGCCCCGTCAGAACCAGCAGATAGTGGCTGGGCGGCATGTCGGGCGCAGGGCTGGCCGGCCCCTGCAGCAAACCATCGATGGCGCGACCAATCAGCCAGGGCACACTCATGTTCAGCACTGCGACACCGGCCAGCATCAGCAGTGCCAGGCCGTAGGTGCGCCAGTGCTCGCGAAAAAACCAGCCAAGATGCAAAAATAACGCCATGAAACACCGGTCTCGGGGCAGGATGGAACCGCAAAGCTCCATCGGTGACTAAAGAGGCCGCCAGCATAACCCGAAGCCGCTTCACGGCGCAGCTTCAGTCGCCGTATCCGGTCATCTCCAGATATCCCTCACCACGATGACTGCCGCTAACCGCCACAGGCCCTTCCCAGTAACTCAGCCGACCCGGATTCCAGAAATCGCCGGGCCAGGCTGTCACTTCAAGGTCGATCCCCCGGGCGGGAACCTGCACCTGCCAGCGCACCGGCACCTTGCCGCGCTGGCTATCGCGGTACGCCAGTGGCTGCAGGCTGAACGCCTCGGCACCTAGGGACTCACTGCGGCCATCTGCCTGTATCAGGCTGGCGGCATAAAACGCTGTATCGCCTCGCACACGGAACAGCATCAGACGATGACCATCCTCGAGATGCAGCGCCAGCCAGTCCCAGCCCTGCTGATCCGGCTGCAGCAGCTGACTGCTCCACTCACGGTCAAACCAGCCCTGGCCTTGCACACGGTGGGTCACCCCCGCCAGCGTTACTTCGCCTTTCACCGCCAGAGCCGGATAGCTGAAATACATCGAGCCACCGCCCTGTATCGACTTGGCACTGAAACCGCTGTCCCCGTGCAATACCGGCGCCAGGGTGGGAGTCAGGTGCAGCTGATACGCAAAATCATCGCCGTGGGCCACCAGCGTCCAGCCCTGGTCACCTTCCTGCGGCTCCTCAAACAAGGGCTCCGCAGCCAGATGCCAGTCATCAATCCAGGCCGCGAAGGGCAGTGCGCGCGCGCCGGCCTGGCCGCTGCCCCCACGGGCCAGCCGGGAGGCAAAGCGGTGCCGCCCTGGCTGGCTCAGGGCGGCGTGGGCCAGCCAGAGTTCATCACTGTACCAGCCAGCCGGGCGGGACTCACCGGCATCTCGCTCCTTGAGCCCGCGCGTACCCGCGCGGAACAGCGTCCATTGCACTCCGAAAGCGTCACCCGCGTCGGTGTGCAGATTGGCGTTCAGGTACCACCATTCCAGCCGGTAGTCCGGGTGACTGCCAAGGTCCCGGGGCAGCTCGATAGCCGTGCCAGGGCGAGCCTGGGCAAAGGTATCCTCGGCCGCGCTCTGTGCAGACAGCGGCTCCGTTACCGCCGGCGGTGCGGGCTCGCAGCCCGTCGTGAGCGCGAGACACAGACAACAGCACCCGGCGAGCGGAGATCTATTCATTTTTCAGCGTCTCCAGCCGAACCGGGCTTGTCATCAGCAGACCGGTTGCAAACCCGACCAACAGACACAGCAGCCAGACTTGCAACCAGTACGCCGGATACAGATTCAACGGCAGCGCCCAACCAAAGGCGACCGGGTTCACTCGGGCCACCAGCACCCAGGTCAGAAAGATCCCCAGTGGTGTCGCCAGCACCGCCAGTCCCGTTGTCAGCAGCATGGCATGGGCGCACAGGCGCCGGCGCAGCTGCGTGCGGGTCAGCCCACAGACATGCAGCCAGGTATAATGCGGCGCCCTCAGGCGCAACAGTGCATGCGCCATCAAAGCAAGGGCGACGCCCGACAGCAGCAGCGTCAGCCCGCTGAGTGCACCGGTGATACTAAAGGTGCGGGCAAACACCGACCGGGCACCGGCCTTGAGAGAAGCCTGGTCACGCAGCCGGCTGCCCGCAAGCCAGGCATGCTGTTCCATCCAGCGCTGCCAGTCCGGTGTCGCACCCGGTGCCAGGCCGAGCACGAAGGTGGTATAGCGCCCGGGTAGCGCCTGGGGCAGAGCCTCCAGCGCCAGCAGAATTTCACCATTCGGGCGACCATAATCGGCATAAATGGCCGCCACCTGAAAGAGCCGCTCCAGCCCCCCCAAACGTATCTTGATCCAGTCTCCCAGCTGGAGCTGCTGACGTCGGGCCAGCTGCTCATTCACCAGAACACCCTGCCCCTGCAACGCCTGCCAGGGGTGCGGCACCGACTCGAGAAAACCCCATCCCTGCGCTCGCTCCGCCTCTGTATCAACCCCCAGTACCTCCACCGCCTGCTGCTCCACCAGAGCTCGCCCCCGTACCCTGGGTTGTACCCGTGTCACCTGCGGTAGTGCCTGCAGTCGCCCGAGCCAGTCCTGCAGGCGAACTGGCTGGTCCGGGTCCAGATAGAGTTCGCCCTGCAGACGCTGATCGAGCCAGCGTCCGAAGGTGCCTTCAAAGCCCGTCACCATCGCCTGTATGCCGATGGCCGAGGCGATGGCAAACGCCAGCGCAAGCAAGGGCAGGCGCAGCAAACGACACAAAGCCTGCAGCTCCGAACAGGACCACTCGAGCAGCGGCCGTCCGGCCCCGCGCTGCAGCATTGTCTGCAAGCCCCCCAGCAACAGACCTAGCAGCCGGGGCAGCAACAGACCGGCGCCAAGCAGGCAGGCACCGGTGGCGACAAAGATCAGCGACAGCGATGTTGCCAGCCCCAGCCCCAGACCGCCGGCCTGCAACAGCAGTGCACCGGCAATCCAGCCCCAGGGACTCTCGGCTCGACTCTGCCCAGGCCCGCCGGAGCGCAGCAGGAAAATATCGCTACAGGCCCAGCCCAACAGAAACAGCAGTACAAGTGCGGCTCGCAGCCATAGCGCACCCACACTCAGCCCGGCTCCCAGCCCCTGGACATCAAACAGCCCCGCCAGGGTAGCGCGAAAGCCATCACTCAGCAGGCCCGCCAAGCCATGCCCGAGCCACACCCCCAGAGCACCGCCCAGTACGCAAAGCAGCAGCATTTCAATGAGCAGGTAAAGCCGCAGGCGCCACAGGGGCACGCCGTGACGGTACAGGATATCAAGGCTGCGCCGGCGCTGTTCCATGGCAAACAGATAGACCGCCCGCACCAGCAGCGCCGCAACCAGCAACCCCAGCCAGCCCAGCGCCTCCAGGCTCAGCAGAAAACTGCGTGCCAGCGGCGCAGACGATACACCGTAAGCATTCAGCACTGCCTCGTACTCCAGAGGCAGGGGCGCGTGCAGGGGTGCGGGCATCAGCAATTCAAGCCGG
>JBFGZM010000390.1:0-3329 GCA_041586815.1 Marinobacterium sp.
GCACCACTACAGCAGAATGTAGTGTCTCTAAAGCAGATTTCCATACCTAGTAAAATCCCAGTCTGAAGACGTACCCAACCTCAAAGCTGGCATCAGTCCATATAGAGTACCTGAGCTATCAGTCGCCGCAGGCGCTACCAGGCGGTTGTATGTTCGGATTGTACCGGGCGCACCACTACAGCAGAATGTAGTGTCTCTAAAGCAGACTTCCACACCCAGTAAAAACTCAAGCTCGTAACCAACCCAATCTCACATCTGGCTTTAACTTCAGATAGAGTACCTGGGCTATCAGTTGCCGCAGGCGCTACCAGGCGGTCGCACGTTCGAATCGTGCCGGGTGCACCACTACAGCAGAATGTAGTGTCTCTAAAGCAGATCATTCCGAGAGAGTCCTGAATCGGTAGCAGCCAACAGGGCAATATTTCAGCTATCAGCTATCAGCTATCAGTTCTTTCTTCAGTCTTCTCAATACCCTGTTTTTTCCTGTTCTTCGCTCCCAATCTGTTTTCCTGGCTCGTGCTAGATAACTGCATTTGGCAGTTTGTCTTGCTTGGACCTTGGACCTTGCCCTGTTCTCCACAGCTATCAGCTATCAGCTATCAGCTATCAGCTTAAAGCTCACAGCTCACAGCTCCCTGCTTCCCCCTTTCACCTTGTATCCGGCAGTCAGGACAAGGTTCTGACTCTGTGCGCACGATCCGGTATAATCGAGATCCTCCGTTTTCCCTGTCCTGCTTCTCTGGTCCGCGACATGAAATTTATCGTCAAGCTGTTTCCCGAAATCACCATCAAGAGCCGCCCTGTGCGCAAGCGTCTGATTCAGCGCCTGGGGACCAACCTGGATGTCATGCTGCGTCGTGTCGATGAACAGATCAGGGTACGTAACAACTGGGACAAGATAGACGTTGTTTGTCCGCCCGGCAGTGAAGGCCTGCGCGACGAGGTCGTCGCTGTGCTGTCCCGTACGCCAGGTGTGCATGCTTTCCTTGAAGTGCGGGAATTCCCCCTGGTCGACTTCCACGACGCCTACGAGCGTACCAGGGACGCCTATGCCGACTTGTTGAAGGGCAAGACCTTCAAGGTGCGCGTCAAGCGCAGTGGTCGCAATCACGACTTCACCTCCGTGGATCTGGAACGCTATATCGGTGGTGGCCTGAATCAGCACACGGAGGCGGCCGGTGTTGATGTGCGCAACCCCGAGGTATGGGTCGATCTGGAGGTAGTGGATGAGCGGCTGTTTATCGTTACCGAGCGTCATTTAGGCCTGGGTGGCTTCCCGCTGGGCACCCAGGAGCCGGTGCTTTCCCTGATTTCTGGCGGTTTCGATTCGGTGGTAGCGTCCTACATGACGATGCGCCGCGGCTGCAAAACCCATTTCATCTTCTTCAATCTCGGTGGCCATGCCCATGAAATCGGCGTGAAGCAGGTTGCCTTGCATCTGTGGCAGCGCTACGGCTCCAGTGCCCGGGTCAAGTTTGTCACGGTGCCCTTTGAAGAGGTTATCGGCGAGCTGCTGCAGAATGTGCATCACTCCTACATGGGCGTCATTCTCAAACGCATGATGCTGCGCGCTGCTGAACGTGCCGCCGACTTCATGAAGATCGATGCACTGGTGACCGGCGAGAGCGTGGCCCAGGTGTCGAGCCAGACCCTGCCCAACCTGGCGCTGATCGACAAGGCTACCGACAAGCTGGTACTGCGCCCGTTGGTGACCTCCGACAAGCAGGACATTATTGATCTGTCCAAGCAGATTGGTGCATTCGAGTTTGCCAAGAGCATGCCCGAGTACTGCGGCGTGATTTCAGACCGGCCGACCACCCGTGGCAAGATAGAGCGTGTACTGGAGGAGGAAGACAACTTTGATTTCGAGGTGCTGGAACAGGCGTTGCGCAAAGTACAGGTGATTTCCATCGACGAGATTGTCGAGAATGTGAATGCCCATGCCGCCGTCGAGGCCCTGACGCGGGTTGGTGACAACCAGGTGATTGTGGATATTCGTGCCGCCCATGAGCAGGAAAAGAAGCCGCTCAACATGCCAGGCTGCGAGATCATGACCATTCCGTTCTTCAAGCTCGGTACCGAAGTTGAAAAGTTCGACAGCGCCCGGGAGTACCTGTTGTACTGCGAGAAGGGCGTGATGAGCCAGATGCAGGCTCACCACCTGCAGGAAAAGGGCTTTGCCAACGTCAAGGTGTTCCGCCCGGAAGGTGCCTGAGGCTCCAGACTGATTACGCGAGAAGGCGCCAGAGGGCGCCTTTTTCTAAGCTCTGTATCTGTACTCCCGGCCCGATCGGGGGCTCTGTCGGGCCGGTGCAGAAGCTGCGTTTAATCGAAATAGGGTCAGCTATAAGTTTTCTTAAATGTCTGCCATAAATTATGCAGTCGGCCCTTGGCTCCCTTGTTTCCCCGGATTTGTCTAAAATACGTTCGCTTACGTTGCCGGGAGCAGGCATTTCCGGCTAAGTTGTCTCCGTTCTAATTGTTTGAAAATCGATCTTTATTGTTGCCAATTTCCTGAAAATAAAGAGAATTTGCGGCGAGATAGATAACGACTTGATTAACACAGGGAGCATCCAACGATGGATAACCTTCTCTCCGAAGGTCTCGAGCTGATGATATTCGGCATGGGATTCGTGTTCGTTTTCCTGACGCTGCTGGTATTCGTGACCGGACTCATGTCCAAACTTGTGACGAAATACGGTCCGGCGCCAGTGACCAAACCGGCCAAAAAGCGTACACCGGCCTCCGCGTCGGCTTCTGCAGGTGCGCCAGCCGCCAACAATGACGAGCTGGTTGCCGTGATCAGTGCAGCGGTACACAAATACCGCTCACACTGACGGCAGTGCTTATGAAAAGAATAAACGCATTCATTCGACAAAAGGCCCTTTAACATGTCCGATGCAAAGAAACCCTTAGGCATTACCGAACTGGTACTGCGTGATGGTCACCAGTCTCTGCTGGCCACCCGCATGCGCCTGGACGACATGCTTCCGATTGCCGACAAGCTTGATCAGGTCGGCTATTGGTCCACGGAAAGCTGGGGTGGTGCCACCTTTGACTCCTGCATTCGCTATATTGGCGAAGATCCCTGGGACCGTATCCGCGAACTGAAAAAGGCCATGCCCAATACCCGCCAGCAGATGCTGCTGCGCGGCCAGAACCTGCTGGGTTACCGTCACTACGCGGACGATGTTGTTGCCCGTTTCGTTGAGCGTGCCGCCACCAACGGCGTTGACGTATTCCGCATCTTCGATGCGATGAACGACCCGCGCAACCTGGCTGCCGCCATCAAGGCCGTCAAGGCGACTGGCAAGCATGCCCAGGGCACC
>JBFGZM010000391.1:0-3324 GCA_041586815.1 Marinobacterium sp.
CAGGCCGGCCAAAACGTTCTGGTGCACGGTGGTACCGGCGGCGTCGGCCACGTCGCCGTGCAGCTGGCCCGGCATTTTGGCGCCAGTGTCTATGCCACGGGTACCGGCGACCAGCAGATGAGCATCATCGAGCAGTACGGCGCCACCGCCATCGATTACCGCAAAGCGACTGTCGCCGATTATGTCGCCCAGTACACCAACGGCGCCGGTTTCGAGGTCATTTACGATTCGGTTGGCGGCCCCAACCTGACCAATTCATTCGAAGCGGCGGCATTGAATGGCAACATCACCACGACCCTGGCCATGACTGAGCTGGACTTGACGCCGGCGCACTTGAAAGGCCTGTCACTGCACATCATCTTCATGCTGATCCCCATGCTGCACAATCACAAGCGTGAAGCGCACGGCGCCATCCTGGCGAAGCTGAGCGAGATTGTGGATGCAGGAGGCCTGAAACCCCTGCTGGATGACAAGCGCTTTGGCCTTAAGGAAGTCGGCGATGCCTACGCGCGCCTTGGCAGCGGACAAGCCATTGGCAAGGTGGTGGTCGAAATTTAATCGGCCTGCGGGCACCGAACAGATATCCACAGAAACAGGGGCGCCGGTCATTGCGGTGCCCCTGCTCGTGATCAACCAGCACTGAACGGTGCTTTAGGTTTCTCTCCTGCCCTCCGCGTCCGCCTGCACAGCAGTCCTGCCGGCCAATCGAAACTCAAGGTGAAACATGACGCTATCTTCGGCTTCACTCGGCAGGCAACTCTGTCGCATGACCTGGCCAATGTTGATAGGGCTGCTCTCTATTCTGAGCTGCCAGTTGGTAGACAGCGCCTTCATCGGCCAGCTGGGTGTGAAGCCCCTGGCGGCGATCAGCTTTTCCATCCCCGTTTACCAGCTGGTAATCGGTTTCCAGGTCGGGCTGGGGATTGCCACCACTGCGATTATCTCGACCGAAAACGGTGCCCGCAATGACCGCTACGCCCGGGAATTTGGCGTACTGGCGATCGGAACCGGTTTTGTCCTGGTGGCCATTATCGGCGTTCTGCTGTGGTGTTTTCAGGAAACCCTGGTGGCACTGCTGGGAGCCACCCCAGATATCTATCCGCTGATTCGTGCCTACTGGTTCCCCTGGCTCATCAGTTGCTGGCTGGGGGCCATGCTGCACATCGGATACAGCCTGTTCCGTGCCCACGGGGAAACCTATGCACCGGGAATGGTGATGGTGCTGACCAGCATCATCAACATCGCTCTGGATCCGCTGTTCATCTTCACCTTCCAGTGGGGCCTGGCTGGCGCGGCCTGGGCAACCTCTGCTGCCTTTGCCGTCGGAAACGCCATTCTGTTTTACCGGCTATGGAGAAAACGCCTGATCCGCTGGCCCGTAGTACCGGCGCAGCAGATCGCCCGGTTGAAACGCCTGTTGAACTTTATGGCACCGGTCACCCTGAGCCAGTTCATTCCGCCGCTGGCGGCGATGCTGGCAACAGCGGTGGTTGCCAGCCATGGCGACACGGCCATTGCCGCCTGGGGGCTGGGCGTCAGGCTTGAGTTTTTCTCCCTGATCATCGTGCTGGCGCTAACGATGGCGATGCCGCCCATCATTGGCAGCCTGCGCGGCAGTGGTGACCTGGACCACATCCTGAAGCTGGTCAGCATGGCGGTCAGGTTTGTCCTCCTGTGGCAACTGGCGGTTGCCGCACTGCTGTTCGCGGGGGCAGACACCCTCGCCGGCCTGTTGACGCGCGACCGGCATACGGCAGCCATCTTGAGCGAGTTTCTCTGGCTGGTGCCCATGAGTTTCGGAGCCCTTGGGACCTGCATGATCGTGGTATCTGTCTGCAGTGCTGTGGGTGCGCCCAGGCTGGCCCTGGCGGTTTCCGCTGCGCGCCTGTTCGGCTGCTACCTGCCACTGCTGTGGATAGGCTCCGAACTGGCGGGCCTGACAGGACTTTTTGCAGGCGTGGTCGCCGGCAACCTGCTCGCCGGCGCGATGAGCTGGAGTCTTTACGGAAAATTGCGCACAAGCCTGGAGTCCCAGCATTCCCGCACCCTGCATGGCAAATGCCGGAAGCAGGCCTTGTTAAAGCTAGCCCCGCAGTACTAAACGGCCAACTGAAAGCACACGGGGCTCAAACACGCAAAAGCTGGCCATGCCTGGCCGGTAACCCCGGGTACTGGGAGTCTCAGCCAGCTGCCCTGAATAAACCCAGGCAGGCAATGCACCAGGCTCGTCACGCTACAATGCCAGGGCAACCCTGGCACAGCGCCCGAACACAGAAAGCTCCTTTTTAGAAAAACGCCAATACGCTTGACTCTCAATCCTCCCCAGCACCCTGGGTGAGCTTGGCGCTTGCAGGCGCCCTTTATCGACTGGCCGCCTGGCTCAGGGCCACCTCCTCTTTGCGGTAAATCAGCTTGTAAAACAGCACATAGGCGAGCATGGCCGTGATAATCGCATTCAGCGGAGCGATGCTGAAAATGCCGTCCGCCGGCGAGATTACCGACACGCAGATGGCGCAGGCCCAGGCGGCCATGGCGGCCCAGTTGATGTGCTTGAATGCGTACGCGGCGGGGTCGGGGTAGTGCGCCCTGCAGCGCAGGTAGAAGTCGCCAATGATAATGCCGCCGATCGGGGGCAGCGATACGCTCAGGAACACCAGCCAGCTGACGAAATTGTTGTACAAAAAGTCCGCCAGCAGGGTCCCCACGGCACCGGCGGCCAGCACCAGGTGTACCCGTTTCAAACCGGTGATATTGGTCAGCCCCAGGCCCGCTGCATAGAGGGCATTGTCATTGGTGGTCCAGATATTCAGCACCAGCAGTGCAATACCGGCGCCCAGCAAGCCCTGGTATGCCAGCACCTCGGCAATATCCGACATGCCCGTTGCGGTTGCGCCAACAGCACCGAAGATAAACATCAGGCTGTTACCGAAAGTGAAGCCGATCAGGGTCGCGATCACGCCGACCCGGCGGTTTTTGGCATAGCGCACGAAGTCCGGCGTCAGGGTCGCGCCGCTGATAAAGGACCCCACCGCCAGGGCAATGCCCACGGCCATCGTCAGGTTTTCCACCGGGTTCAGGCTCATCAGTGTATCGAGCCCCCCGTCGGTATCCGAGATCGCCGTGGCGACGGAGGTAAAGCCCAGTATCAGGATGGCGGGCACCGCGATGGCGCTGAGCCATTCAATCGCCTTGAAGCCCACCACAACGGTATAGGTCATGACGATGCCGCCGCCCAGGATCAGCGGCAGGTTGGGAATGTCCATAAACTTGTTGATGGGATAGGCAAACATCGCCACCCCGACGCCGAACCAGCCGATCTGGGTA
>JBFGZM010000392.1:0-3322 GCA_041586815.1 Marinobacterium sp.
AGCAGCACCGAGCCCCTCGCCCTGCGCGAACGGGTGGAGCCTGCGCCGCAGCACCAGGGCATGCTCGATCTGGCAGGCGCGCTGGCGCAAGCACCGGAAACCGAAGCCAACTGGCTGGAAACCAACAGCGATCGTTCCCTGACGCTCTACCAGCCCGCCAGCCAGGCGGAACCAACCGGGGCCATCATCCTGTTGCCGGACGAGCACAGCCATCCGGACTGGCCACAGGACCTGCACCCGTTGCGCATGGGGCTGGCGCGCCATGGCTGGGATACCCTCGCCATCGCGCTGCCACTCGCCCCCCCCGAGGCCGTGCCGCTGCGCAGTCTTCCCGCGACAATGGCTAACCCACCGGGCACAGAGGACGCGCCCGGCATCCAGAGCGACGCACAGGCAACCACTGAATCCCCGCTGGCGGCTCAGGCCAACACCCAGGACATCGAGATTGCACCGCTGGAACTGTACGCAGAGCGCGTGATCAAGATTTGCGAAGCGGCCATCCGGCACCTGGAGTCGCGCCAGCGCGACTATCTGATCTTTCTGGGCAGCGGCACCGGCGCTACCTGGGCTGCGCGCTGCGCCAGGGAGTTCCAGCAAAATCATGCGCTGGGTCTGGCCCTGCTGAACGCTCGCCAGCCTGCCGCAGCCGGCGCCCCCCAGCTAACTCAGCTACTGACGCAACTGAACCTGCCGGTGGTGGATATTTATCAGGCGAATGCGCTCGCTGAGGAATCGGCACGTCTGCGAGCCAATAGCGCCCGCCGCGCGGTACTGCAGAGCTATCATCAGCGACCACTGCCGGCACTGCTACCCGCTGATGGAGGCGCCATGCTGCTGCGCGAGGTGCGCGGGCGGATCCAGCGTTACCTGATGCCCATGCCGGGCAGCGAGCCGGAGCCGGAAACCCCGGCCGAGCAGCCGCCGGGACGCTGATGGCTCAGGCGACCTTGCGCGCACTCTTGACCCGATCGTAGGCCGCCTGGATTTCCTGGGTTTTTTCCTTGGCCAGCTGCATCATTTCCTCTGGCAGCCCCTTGGCCACCAGCTTGTCGGGATGATGCTGGCTCATCAGCCGGCGGTAGGCCTTTTTCACATCGGAGTCCGATGCCGACTCTTCCACACCCAGCACGCCGTAGGCGTCCTTGAGCAACTGCGGTTCGGCAAAGCCCTGCTGATGGCCACTGAAACTGTGTTCACCGTAGGCCTGCTGCGCCTGCATGCGCGCAATCAGCGCCGCCACTTCACGCTCGGTCATCATCAGCAGCTGGCACACCTGGCGCACAACGGCGAGCTCAGCCGGGCTGATGCTGCCATCGGACATGGCCGCCTGCAGCTGAATTTCAACAAACATCAGCTTGAGCGGCACGTTGTAGCGGATCATCGTTGACAAGGGCCGCAGCACTTCGGCGATATCAAAATTCTCGTGCTTGCCATCATTGAACAGGCTTATCGCCTCCTCGCGCCGGCTCTGGTCCAGGTTCATGCGCGCCATGACATCGCGTGCATACTGGATTTCGTTTTCCGTAACACGGCCATCGGCCTTGGCGATCTTGCCCATCACCGAAAAGGTGGCGCGGAAAAAGGCCTCCCGCGGGTTGAAGCGCCGCAGGCTGCCCTTGAGCCAGCGGTCCAGCATAAAACCGATACCGGCGCCAAACACCAGCCCGAAGAGCCCCCCACTGAACAGTCCAATCAGCCCGCCTATGATCAGACCCGTGCGATGCTGTCGCACACTGTCACCGATCCCTGCCCCGAATTGCTCCGGATTAATTGCCATCTGGCTGTGTCTCCCTCAAGTCCCTGTCTAGCTGTTGCAGTCGTTCAACGGTGCCGACATCAACCCAGCAACCGCCATGATATTCGCCACTCACTTGCCCCCGGGCGATCGCCCGGCGCAGCAGTGGCGCCAGCGCAAAGGCGCCAGCCGTGCAGCCGTCATAGAGCGCCGCAGTCTGCACACTGACCCCGCTAAAGGTATAGCGTTCCGCGCCCTGCTCCCGAATGCGGCCTTCACTGAGCCCAAAGTCACCCTCGCGGTGGTGCTCAGGATTGGCCACGAGCACCAGATGAGCCTCGGCATCGAGCGTGCGGGGCAGCCGCGCGAATGGATAGTCCGTGAAAACATCACCGTTTACCACCACAAAGGGGCCCCCATGCGGCGAAAGCCAATCCAGTACCCGAAAAATGCCCCCTCCGGTTTCCAGCGGTTCGCCTTCGGCCGAATAGCAAATGCGCGCGCCGTAACGGTGACCGTCCCCCAGATAGGCTTCGATCTGCGTCCCCAGCCAGGCATGGTTGATCAGGATGTCGTCAAAACCTGCCGCCACCAGGCGTTCAATATGATACTCAATCAGCGCCTTGCCACCGACACGCAGCAGCGGCTTGGGCGTGGTCAGGGTAAGCGGGCGCATCCGCGTGCCCAGCCCCGCCGCCAGTATCATGGCTCTCATCGTGGCAGCCAGCGTCGCAGTGCGTCGGCGTCAAACTGGCCGGATGCATGCATGGCCGGGATCACTCGCTGGCGCAGCCACTGGGCCAGATCGTCAAACTCGGGGTAGGCGCCTGCCACCTGCTGGACATAGCCCAGAGTGCGCGGAATATCGACCAGGTAATTCGGCTTGCCGTCACGCAACTTAAGGCGCGAAAAGATCCCCACCGCCTTGAGGTGGCGCTGCATGCCCATCAGGTCAAACCAGCAGCGAAACAGCTGATCGTCATAGACTTCCAGCAGCCCTTCGCGCTCCAGTACCTGGCCGAAGCGCGCCATCCATTCATACACCTTGCCCTGGGGCCAGTCGATGTAGCAGTCACGCAGCAGAGACACCAGGTCGTAGGTTACAGGACCCGTCACGGCTCCCTGGAAATCAATCACGCCGGGCGTGGTTTCCCGGCTGACCATCAGGTTGCGCGAATGGAAGTCCCGGTGGACACACACCTGGGGCTGAGCCAGGGCAGACTGAGTCAGGGTGGCAAACAGCTGATCCAGCAAGGTCGCTTCGGTGGCATCCAGCTCCAGCCCCAACAACTGTTCAACGAACCATTCCCGGAACAGCCCCATCTCAAAGGTCAGCATTTTCGCATCGTAGCGGGGCAGCTCCTCACCGCGCCCCAGGGCCACGCACTGCTGTATATGGGTCAGCGACACCAGCGCCTTGGCGTAGAGCGTATCGACGTTTTGCGCATCCAGCACATCCAGGTAGAGCGTATCGCCAAGATCCGACTGCAGCATGAAGCCGTGGGTCAGGTCACAGGCATGAATGCGCGGCACATGGATATTCAGCGGCGCCCAGGCCCGGGCGACCGCCACAAACTGGCCCGTGTC
>JBFGZM010000393.1:0-3292 GCA_041586815.1 Marinobacterium sp.
GAAGAAGCCAAATGACTGGATGTGACCGTTGACCGCGAGGATAACTCCCTTGGCTTTTACCACGCCGCCGGGGGTGACCAGCTTGTGTACAGCGCCGAGCTCCATGCTGGTGACAGGGCTGTTTTCATAAATGCTGATCTTGCTGCTCAGGCCTTCGGCCGCCTGACGAATAAAGGCCGCCGGCTGTATCATGACCGCCCCGGGCGTAAAGAGCCCGTTGCGATAAAAGTCGCAGCCGGTCCACTCTTTCATTTCCGACTGGTCCATTAACCGGAAACTTTCACCGAGCGTGGTCAAATGCTGCTGGTAGCTGGCAATATGCTGTTCGCCGCGGGATGATCCCGCGGCGGTGACTTTACCGCATGGGTTGAATACGGCTTTTGGCATGCCATATTCAGCGGCCATTTCGCCGGCAAAGCGAATGGCTTCGCGGTTCAGCTTGATCTGCCGCAGGTCATTGTCATGGGCACCGGCATAGGTCTCCGAGCTCAGGTCATGGGGCAGGTCGATCATAAAGCCGCTGTTGCGTCCGGCGGGACCGTCGGCCAGGCGTTTTGCTTCCAGCAGCACGATGGATTCGTTTCCTACCAGTTGCGACAGCCTGCGGGCTGCGGCGATGCCGGTGAAGCCGCCACCCACGATGACCCAGTCAGCCGTTATATCCCCGCTCAGGCGTGGATACTCCGTTGCCGTCGCCAGAATACTGTTCCAGGCCGCGGGGCCTGGATCCACGGGTAGGCGCTTTACTTTTATAGTCTTGGTCATAGCCTGTCCTTCTGAACCGGGGCCGGGCAGCTGCTAACACCATGTGCCATGGCCTTGGCGCTGTTGCCCGCCCGGTTCGAACCTTTAACCGTCAGTCAGACAGATCAATCCAGATCGTTTTCAGCTGGGTGAACTGATCATGTGCATGAATGGACTTGTCGCGACCCCCGAAGCCCGACTGCTTGTAACCACCGAAGGGGGTCGATACATCGCCTTCACCAAAGCAGTTCACGGTGACGGTGCCGGCACGCAGTGCCTGAGCCGCGCGCATGGATGTCTTGCCATTGGCGGTGAATACCGACGCCGCGAGGCCATATTCGGTATCGTTGGCCACAGCGATGGCTTCTTCGTAGCTGTTGACGGTAATGACAGACAGAACCGGTCCGAAAATCTCTTCTTTCGCCAGACGATCGCTGTTTTTCACGCCGTCAAAAATGGTCGGCATGACATAGCAGCCATTCAGGGTGTCGCCACCCAGGACAAGGGTGTGTCCCTCCTGTTTGGCGATATCGAGATACTCGCAGACCTTGCCAAAATGCACCTTGTCGACCAGGGCGCCGAGCTGGTTTGACGGATCCAGAGGATCGCCGGTGTTCCAGTCTTTGGCGTGGTGCAGCACCCGCTCCATCAGCTTGTCCTTGATGCCTGCCTGAACAATCAGACGGGAACCCGCCGAGCAGTTTTCGCCCATGTTCCAGAAGGCGGCGGCGACAACCTGGGCGGCAACTTTATCCAGGTCTTCGGCGTCATCCAGCACGATGCAGGGGTTCTTGCCGCCGAGCTCCAGCACCACTTCCTTGATGTTGGAGTCGGCCGAGTAGCGCAGAAAACGACGGCCGGTCTGGGTTGAGCCGGTAAAGGTCACCATGTCGATGTCCATGTGGCTGCCAATCGCCTCGCCCACGACACTGCCGCTGCCGGTCACGATATTCAGCACGCCATCGGGCAGGCCGGCCTGGGTTGCCAGCTCGGCAACACGCAACGCCGTCAGTGACGTCTGGGCGGCAGGCTTGACGATCATGGAGCAGCCTGCTGCCAGTGCGGGCGCGATTTTCCACGCCAGCATCAGGATCGGGAAGTTCCAGGGCAGTACGGCGCCAACAACACCAACGGGTTCACGCACTACCATGGCGACGGCATCGTTACCGACCGGTGCTGTCTGGTCGTATATTTTATCCATCAGCTCGGCGTGCCAGCTGATGGTGTGTGCCACTTCCGGAATATCGATGGTGACGCAGTCAAGAATGGGCTTGCCGGAATCGATGCTTTCCAGCACAGCCAGCTCGTTGGCGTTCTCTTCAATCAGTTTGCTGAACTGAAGCAATACGTTCTTGCGCTCCGTTGGATGACGCTTGCTCCAGACGCCGCTGTCAAATGCAGCGCGTGCCTTCTCAACGGCAAAATCGACATCGGCAACGGTACAGGCCGCAATATGGGTAATCAGCTCGCCGGTGGCCGGGTTCGTTACGGAGATGGTTTCTCCGTCGCTGGAGGGCCGAAATCCGCCATTAACGAAGCTCATGGAGGGGGGCGTCAGCGTGGCAGCAATTGCCTTATATTCTTCAACAGTCAGCAGGGCAGTCATTACTTGGCCTCCGAAACGATGTCAGCGATATTCTGTTTCAACTGTTCAACAACCTGAGCCATGGCGGTTTTCTCCTGATCGTTCAGGCCCAGTAGCGGTTTGCGGACTTCGCCGGCAAAGCGGCCGTCCAGGGTTACGCCATGCTTGACGCTTTGAATGAATTTTCCGCCCTGTTCCAGCACGCTCATCAGCGGCATCATTGCTGCCATGATGCGGCGGCCCTTGGCAAAGTCGTTCTCCAGTACACAGGCCTTATAGAGCGCACTGTGTTCTTTGGGCAGGAAGTTGGAGCCGGCGCAAACCCAGCTTTTGGCACCCCAGGCAAAAAACTCCAGTGCCTGATCATCCATGCCGCAGGCAACCTGGATGTTCGGGTAATCACTCATCAGCATATGCAGGCGGTTGATGTCCCCCGAGCTTTCCTTGATGCCACAGAAGTTGGACGACTCACCAATCAGGTCAAAGAACTCGGCGTCCATGTTTATGCCCATCCGGTCCGGATAGTTATAAAGCATGATGGGCAGGTTGGCCGCGCGATCAATTGTCAGCGCATGCTGTGCCAGTTCCTGCTGTGTTGGCAGCGAATAGGGGGGTGTTGCAACCAGAATGACATCGGCTTCATGTTTCACCGCCGCTTCCGCCAGCTTAACCGAGGCTGCGGGGTCGATGGATCCTGTTCCGAAAATGATCTGTAACTTGTTACCGCAGACCTGGCGTGCGATTTTCAGTAGTTCAACACGCTCTTCGTGGTTCTCCACATAATACTCGCCCGTGGTGCCTCCAATCATAAGTCCCTGAACGCCGGACTCAAGCAGAAACTGTACATGCGTTGCATAAGCATCGTAATCGATGGAATAGTCTGCTTTGAACGGCGTAATTACCGGCGTGTAAATTCCTTCGAAGTTCATATTATCTAACCTTCGTTATGATTGTTGTGTCCGA
>JBFGZM010000394.1:0-3287 GCA_041586815.1 Marinobacterium sp.
GCACCATCCTTGTGCACTTTTTAAACAGACCCCGGGTTATCGCAAGCCGTTTCTAGTCGCTGTCACGACTGGCGAGCCGTTGCTCGATTTCACTGAGCTTCTGCTCCAGCTGATCCACTTTTTCGCGGGTACGTCCCAGCACTGCAGCCTGGGCATCAAACTCGTCCCGCGTCACCAGGTCCAGGCGCGCAAAGCTGCTCTGAAGAACCGAGCGCACCTGCTGGCGCATGGCCTCCTGGCCCGGCAGGCCTCGGCCCCCCTCAAACAACTCGCTCAACTGGGCCGAAACCGTGTCTATAAGCTTTTGATTAAGCATTGCACAAACTCCCGTAAATTCGCCCAATGTTAGCATTTTTAGACCGCCCGTCGCAGCTGCAGGCCGCCCCCTGACACCGGCTCCAAGCCTGCGCACACCGAAGCAGCACCAATTTGGTGCGCGCACCTAAATTGTGCACGCAATACCCCCTGGCTGGTGCCGATTACTGTGCAATATCCACTGCCCAAGTAGCGAGTCATATATAAGCCATTGTTATTTATGTGTTTATTTAATGTGGCACAAGTTTCGCTTACAAGTAATCAACCGTTTCGGGTCACCTGTTGCCGGGGCGGCTCGTGAAGGAATTAGTCCATAGATGGGGGACAGACACATGAAACTTATATCGGCGATCATCAAGCCCTTCAAACTGGACGATGTCCGTGAAGCGCTGTCCGAGATTGGTGTTCAAGGCATTACCGTGACCGAAGTCAAAGGTTTCGGTCGCCAGAAGGGGCATACCGAGCTGTACCGCGGCGCGGAATACGTGGTCGATTTCCTGCCCAAAGTCAGGGTCGATGCAGCCGTATCCGCGGACATCGTGGACCAGGTTGTGGAAGCCATCAGCAAGGCGGCCCACACTGGAAAAATCGGCGACGGCAAGATTTTTGTCACACCGCTGGAGCAAGTTATACGCATCCGCACCGGCGAAACCGGCAACGACGCACTTTGATATAAAAACTCACCAATCGCGCCTGAACGGAGGGCTGTCGAGATGGAAGAACTTCTTAAAACCACCGCTGCGGATTTATCGCAGATTAAATACGCCGTCGATACCTTTTATTTCCTGGTATGCGGCGCCCTGGTCATGTGGATGGCTGCTGGCTTCGCGATGCTCGAAGCAGGCCTGGTTCGTGCCAAAAACACGACTGAAATCCTGACCAAGAACATCGCTCTTTATGCCATCGCCTGTACCATGTACCTGCTTTGCGGCTACTACATCATGTACAGCTCCGATGCCGGCGGCGTACTGCCGAACTTCGGCGCCCTGATTGGTGACGAAAACGGCGTGGATGCGGTGCTTGCAGGTGGCGATGACGCTCCCTACTACTCGGCCCGCTCGGACTTCTTCTTCCAGGTGGTGTTTGTAGCCACTGCGATGTCCATCGTGTCCGGTGCCGTTGCTGAACGCATGAAGCTCTGGTCGTTCCTGGCATTCGCGGTTGTCATGACCGGTGTGATCTATCCGGTTGAAGGCTACTGGACCTGGGGTGGCGGTTTCCTCAGCGAAGCCGGTTTCTCCGACTTCGCCGGTTCCGGCATCGTCCACATGGCGGGTGCTGCTGCAGCCCTGGCCGGTGTTCTGGTACTGGGCGCCCGCAAGGGAAAATACGGCAAGAATGGCGAAATCAATGCCATTCCGGGGGCCAACCTGCCGCTGGCGACTCTGGGTACATTCATCCTGTGGATGGGCTGGTTCGGCTTCAACGGTGGTTCCGAGCTGAAGCTGTCTGATGTCGGTGAAGCCAATGCGGTTGCTCAGGTCTTCGTCAACACCAATGCCGCTGCAGCAGGTGGTGTCATTGCGGCCCTGATCGTTGCCCGTCTGTGGTTCAAGAAGGCTGACCTTACCATGGCCCTCAACGGCGCCCTGGCTGGTCTGGTTGCCATTACCGCTGACCCTCTGTCGGCCAGCGCTCTGACCTCTACCCTGATCGGTGCGGTCGGTGGTGTCCTGGTGGTGTTCTCCATCGTCACCCTGGACAAGATCAAGATCGATGATCCTGTCGGCGCCATCTCGGTTCACGGTGTTGTGGGTATCTGGGGTCTGCTGGCGGTACCGTTCAACAATGCCGATGCGACCTTTGGCGCTCAGCTGCTGGGTATCATCTCCATCTTCGGCTGGGTTTTCCTTGCCAGCCTGGTGGTGTGGCTGCTGCTTAAAGCCATCATGGGTGTGCGTGTGACCGAAGAAGAAGAATACGAAGGTGTAGACCTTGCCGAGTGCGGCATGGAAGCCTACCCGGAGTTCAGTGCCAGCAAGAAGTAATGCCGGTTTAATGGACCTCAAGGGCGCCGCAGGGCGCCCTTTTCGTTACCCGGCACGACATTGCCCATGCGCTCTGTCTGAACAGGGCAGCGTAGGCGCAGAGCGAATTTTACGGGTATACTGACCTGAATTTTTCAGGCATTCAGGCTCCGGGCCCTCCAGGAATTTTGGGCCGGAACACGGATTTCACTTTCCATCACAGCGTCCGGCGCCGCATCAGGCACAGGACGGCATAGGGAGCACGCTATGAAGTTGATCACTGCGGTTATCAAACCATTCAAACTGGACGATGTTCGCGAAGCCCTGTCGGAGATCGGCATCCAGGGTGTCACCGTTACCGAAGTCAAGGGCTTTGGCCGTCAGAAAGGCCACACAGAGCTCTACCGCGGCGCCGAATATGTAGTCGACTTCCTGCCCAAGGTCAAGATTGAAGTGGCGGTCGACAGCGACATGATCGATCAGGTTATTGAAGCCATTACCAAAACCGCCAACACCGGCAAAATTGGTGACGGCAAGATATTTGTCACACCACTGGAGCAGGTTATCCGTATCCGCACCGGTGAAACCGGACCAGACGCACTCTGAAGCAGGATATTTTCCACGCAGGACGCCAAACTTGGCGCCTCTGTGGATAACTCAAGGCACCAAAAAGCACCCTCCGGGTGCTTTTTTTATGCCGCGAATCGCCAATTGCCGCGTCGACATTACCGCTAGCGCAATAGATACCCACATGTTGCCCACAAACAACAATCTGTGGAAAAGCTGTTTCCAGCCTGTGTCGAACCAAAACAAAAATAACTCAAGCCATTGTTTTAAATAAACAAAATAACATAACACCGCGACTCTTAAAACTTGCCCACAGCGTCTTCAAACACACCCCTGTAAAGTTACCCCCAATTTCACGCCATCCGTTTCAGCCTGCTCCCTCCTCGCTCTGCCACCCGGCAGATCAACGCCAGCCGACACCAGATGAGCGCCGCATAC
>JBFGZM010000395.1:0-3265 GCA_041586815.1 Marinobacterium sp.
ATCATGAGGTGTTTCGGCCCAGAATGCCAACCAGCAGGTAACCACTTCGGGTGCAAACTGCTCGGCGGAAAAGTTGCCGTCTATGATGGCAGCTATGCGTGCCCGGGGCGCCTCGGCCCGGCTCCAGTCATTGTAAATTCCATCGGTCAGCTGGCGCATCAGCTGACGCATGGTTTCAGCCAGCAGATCGTTCTTGCCGTCGAAATAGTGGTGAATAATGCCGGTGGAAACCCCCGCGATCTTGCTGATCTTCGCCACAGTGGTATTGGCGTAACCGTACTGATGAATGACGGCTGCTGTGGCTTCAATCAGCTGCTTGCGTCTAATGGGCTGCATTCCAACCTTGGGCATGGTGGTTCCTGGTGGCGGGTAGCACTTGGGGCCAACATGATCGTTGTTTTTGCGGGCCGCTTCAACAAGCCGGCAGAGCGCCTGTCCAGGCAAACCTCGATCAGGTGTCGTTAACGGGATGCCCGGGGGCGGTTGCTGAGCAGCGTCGGCTGCCGGGTTACTGGATATTTAACTTAATTAAACGTTCAATTAAAACATAATAATAGCGGATGATTTCGAGTATGGCATGTGTCCTTGTATGCGCTGCTCTGCAGCGGGTGCCAGCGCCTGAATGTGCCGATCTCCATCCGGAGGACCTGCCTATGAACGCTATTCTGTCTGTCGCCATCATCGCGGCGCTCCTGTCGGTGCTGTGGATTCTGATTCGTTGGGGGCGGATACAATGTGAGGGGCCCATGCCCACATCGCTGTTTGCCTTTATGGCGATCCTGTTTACCTCCGGGCTTGATGTTGGCCTGATCATGTTTCCGCTGGGCGAGTTTCCCGTCTACGCCAGTGAGGCCGCCTATGCCTTCACCAATCCCTTGGCAATCGAGTTTGGTTTCTGGGGTTTCCTGGTCTGGGCTTTCTATTTTTTAACCACTTTTTACTTTGTCATCGTTGAGCCCCGGCTGAAACTGTTCGAAATCCCGCTGATCAAGTTCGTCAACAATATGGTGATTATCGGCACCTGTGCCTTCACCGGCTTCCTTTTCCTCAGTTACCTGCCGGATTATGCCCAGGGCATTTCCACCGCATGGCGCTACGGCCTCACCGCGCTGGTGGTATTACTGGCGGTGTTCTCAAGTTCGGATGTGCGCTACGTAAAATGGTTGAGTATCGGTTCGACCTGGCTGTTTTTCGCGCTTATAGGCCTGCTGGCGCTGCATGCGGGAATCGGCCTGGGCGATCTCTCGTCCAGTTTGCTGAAGTTATCGGACTACTTCGTTAATCTTCAGCATTTCGTTACACCGCTCAGTGACTATCACGCTTTCTATCTGTTCTGGTGGTTTTCCTGGAGCATCATGATCGGGCAGTTTGTGGCCCGCTTTGTCGGCGGCCTGCGGGCCTGGCAGCTCTGCCTGGCGATGCTGGTTATTCCGTCGCTCCCGATTGCGATCTGGTTCTCTGTGCTCTATTTCTACTTCGAGCAGGTATTGGTGATGAGCAGCCTGCTCAAGGGGAGCATGCTGGTGGTAGGGGTGATTTTCGTGGTCAATTCGCTGGATTCCCTGATCAGGCTCTACACCACTAACCTTGATATCACCGTGGAACGCTTCGGTTTTTATCCCTATGTCGCTGGCAACTGGCTGCTGATGTATGGCCTGGTGCTGCTGTTCCAGTTTACCCCGCTGAAGATCGAGTGGATCGGGCTGGTGGTAATCGGCCTCTATACCGCAATCAGCCTGTTGATGTTACGCCCTTCAGCCCGGCTGGCCCTGGCGCGGAACTAGGGCGCCAGACGAGGGCGTGCTTGCAGCTGATGGGCCAGAGCAAGGATCAGCCAGCAGGCGAGCACAAAAGGTACGGTGAAGGCAGGTAGCCCCACCAGGTTGAACAAGGGTTGCAGCAGGGTCGCCAGTGCGACTCCCGCAGCAATGACGGCGGGCTGGCGCGCAAAGCGCTGCAGCAACGCCAGAGCGGCAAGAGCGCCGTTATAGCCAAACAGTCCGGATGCGATGGCGCTCATCGATAGGAACGTCGAGTCGACGAGTGGGATCATCAGCATGGCGACCCCGCTGCCAAACAGTGCTCCGGCCAGGCCCCAGGCGGCGTTGCGCGGTGCCGACACCGCCAGCGCCGCCAGAATCAATACCCCCGCCGGCAATGATTCGAGGAAAAATACCTGACCGAGGCCGCGCACCGCAGCGGTTATTCCGTGCACTAGCGCTATCTCGCTAGGCGCCGCCTGCGGGGCCGTTGCGATGGGCAAGAGTTCCAGCGTTGCCGACAGCCACCAGGCACACCAGCTCAGCAAGACAAAAGCACTGGTATAAGGAGGGATGCGCCAGCGTCGAATCTGCAGCTGTATCAGCGGGGCCGTTGCTGCCGCAAATGCCATGATCAGGGCACCACTTTGCCAGGAAAACCCCAGGGTATTATTCAGCGCCAGACCCACGAGAGCGCCGTTAAAGCCGTAATATCCCGCTCGCACCAGGGCATCGTCTGCTGATATCAGCCGGGCGCCCAGCAACGCCGCCGCGCAGCCGAGCAAGCCTGCGAGCAATGCGGTGAAAGATTCCAGGACGATGGCGAGCAGTATGAGTGCGCCACAGTAGCGCTGCGACTGGAACAATATCTGACTGAAGCTGTGCAGCAGCGTATCGAGCCAGAAGGAGGCGGTATGTTGTGCGCTCACGTGGTTTTTCCGACAACAGGGGGTGGGTGCCAATGGCGAGGCCGCTGTATAGCGGCATGTCTTGTCTGTCGCTTGTGCAAAGCATCCGCCAGAGTAAAAAAGGGGCCCGGTGTAAGGACCCCGGGTGCTATGCCAAATCGTGCGGGGCAATCAATGCTCTGGAATCAGGCCGGTGCTTGCTGGCATGAGTCCGCAACACTGAGGGACGTCACCTCTCAAGTCGGCGGGTTGCTGCCGGGCGCGGGAGGTGCACAAAAAATGAATCAGGGCTCAGAAACACACCGGCAACGGACGTCGACATCTTTCTGGCAGACCAGCCCTGATTCCAAATAGTTGAAGGGTACTAACCGTGCCCTTCAGCCGTGAACAAGGTGTGTGTACCGCTCACCGAGTGAACTTCTACGCAGGTGATGGAAAATGCAGGAGCCCGCTCTGTGGGCGAGTCGGTTTATCATTGGCGAATCGAATGACTCGCCATATGCGCTAATACCTCGATCATTGCCGCAGTGGGTAAGCCCCGGTTTTCACGCCTTGTTTTCGGATTGAATGGTTCGCCATGTGCTCTAATGCTCTGAC
>JBFGZM010000396.1:0-3261 GCA_041586815.1 Marinobacterium sp.
GCCCTGAAACTCGTATCTCTGAGTTGCATCGTTAAAAGCATATGCCTGCTGATCGCCCTGAAAACCGGAGAACAGGTACTCGCCCTGCACATCCCGGGTATTCATCAACCCCTGCATCTGATCGATGATGCCATCTACCTCGGTAGCGAGTGCAGCACGATCCTGCGCCCCCAGCGCCGCACTGCCGGCCTGAATGGTAATTTCCCGCAGGCGCACGCTATTGTTGAACAGTTCATCCAGCACCGATTCCTCCTGGCTGAGGCGACGATTACTGACGTCAATGCTGCTCTGAAACTGATCGGTGCGGGCCAGTTCCTGCTCCAGCTTGATAATCTGGCTGGCGGCCAGCGGATCATCCGAGGGCTGCAGCACCCGCTTGCCGGTGGCGATCTGTTCCTGGGTCTTGATCAGCTCGCTGTTGGTTCGGTTCAGGTTGTCGATGTTATTCAGATAAACTTGCTGGGTTGAAATTCGCATCGCATATAGCTCCTAACAGGCCCTAGATGGCCGCCAGCAGTGAGTCAAAAATCGTCTGGGAGGCGGCAATCAGGCGCGCCGACGCCTGGTAAGCCTGCTGGTACTGCACCAGCTTGGCCGCTTCCTCATCAAGATTCACACCCGTGAGACTGGACTTGGTCTGCTGATTGGCATCCAGCACCGCCTTGCTGGACTGGGTGCTGATCTGGGCGGTGGCCGTGACACTGCCGACACGCTCGAGCTGGCGACCATACTGTTCCTGGTAGGAGCTGCCCTCCACCAGCTTGGCAAACTGCAGGTCGGACATGGCCAGGGCATTGCGGTTGTTGGAGACGCCACCGGCGCTGTCCGCCAGAGCCAGACCCCGACCGCTGGACAGTTCCAGCGCGAACTCGGAAGCGCCGCTGCGGGTGGGCTGGATTTCAAACTTGTCGCCCTTTAGAAAGCGCCCGCTGGAATCCAGCTCCATGCGAAAACCGTCGATCTGCAGCGTCAGCTCGCCGCTGGCGGCATCGAAGAAAAACTCCTGGTTCGCATCCACGTCCGTGCCTGCGGCTTCACTGCTCAGCTGATTGCTGTTCCAGCGCACACCGTCGCTCAGGCGCGTCAGGGTAAAGCTGCTGTCGGTATTGAACACCAGCGCGTAGGCCGAGGCCTTGAGCGTAGCGGTATCTACGATATTCACAGTGGATGTGGTGCTCGTCGCATTGCCGCTATCCGCCAGTACCCGGTCGGCCGTCAGCTGGCTGGCATTGATATCGGCGAACAGGCGCTGGCCGGCATTGCCGTCCAGGTCGAGCCCCTGGGCCTGCTGCTGGTTCATGCTGTCGGCGAACACCATGGCAATGCGGCCCAGTTCGTCCTGCGCTTCATGGAGCACATCGGTGCGGTAATTCAGCAGACCGCCGATCTGGCCGCCACTGAGCTGGCCCGTGATGTCACCGAGGCTGCTGCCAACCTGCAAGACGATATTCTGCTGGCTGGCATCCGTACTGTCCGGCATTGTCACCAGCCGGCTTGCACTGATACCCACCACCAGCGGCTCGCCATTGCCGATGAAGATATTCACCTCGCCATTGGGCTGGGGCACGGTGGAGAAACCGACATAACCTGCCAGGGACTCCATCAGGCGATCGCGCTCATCCAGCATCTCGTTGGTCGAGGCGCCGGAGGCCGTGGCCAGGCGCACCTGATCGTTGATCTGGGCCAGGCTCTGGCCGATGCTGTTGATCTGGGCGACGGAGATTTCGATCTGACCGTTAATGGTGTCACTCTGGCGCGAGAGGCTCGCATCCAGGTCCTGAAAACGGCGCACCAGGGCATCCGCCTGGGCCAGAAAAAGCTCACGGTTGGCCAAATTGCTCGGATCATCCACCGCACCCTGCAGGGCACCGAAGTAATCATCCATGGCCTTGGACACGCTGGACACATCGGAGGCAAGCAGGTTGTCCAGCTGATTGGCCAGCTGTTCGAACGCCAGGGCACTGTTGTAGGCCGAGGTATCGGACATGATCTGCCCGGTGAGGAAGTCGTTGGCCATGCGCTGCACATCGCGCACTTCCACACCGCCCAGGCTATCCCGCGAAGCGAGGTCCGGCCGCTGCATCGAGTAGCCCGGCGTATTGACGTTGGCAATATTCTGCCCGACCACCGACAGTGCGCTGGTATTGGACTGCAGCGCCTGGGTACCGAGGCTCAACAGGTTGAAACTGGACATTGACTCTCTCCCTCACGGCGCCAGACTGGACGCGCCGACCTAAATTCTTAGCGGCCGGCCACGGTTATTCTTGAGCTGAATCTGCTCGCGCCTGCAACAGCAGTTCACTGTCAAAGATACGGCTGATCTTCTGGGCATAGGCCGGGTCCGTGGCATAGCCTGCGCTCTGCAGTTCCTGCAGGTAGGCCTTGGGATCGGCGGCCTGCTCCAGCGCCTGGCGATAACGGGGGTTCTGCTTGAGGAAGCTGACGTAGTCCTCAAAGCTCTGCTCAAAAGAGCCATAGGCACGGAACGCCGCGGACTCGCGCACCGCCACACCACCGCGGTACTCCAGCGTATTCACCCCCACGCGCTCACCCTGCCAGCTGCTGTCAGCCTTGATATTGAACAGGTTGCGGCTGTTGCGCCCGCCACTGTCCTGGGTGATATGCCGGCCCCAGCCGGTTTCCAGCGCCGCCTGGGCCACCAGCACCTTGGGATCGACACCAATCTCCGGCGCCAGGCGCTGTGCCAGTGGCAGCAGGGTGGCAACAAACTCGGCCGGGGTTTCAAAACTCTGCGGCTCGGCACTGGCAGTACTGGCAGCGGCAGTGCCCGTCGTATCCGCAGGGGCCGCTGCAACAGATTCGGGGTCAGCCGGGCCGGGCGAACTCACGTGGGGCGGCAGCTCGCCAGGCTCTGCTGCCCTGGCCCCCTGGCGTTGCAGCAGCGCCGCCAGATCACTGTTCCCGCCCAGAGCGCGCTTGAGCATGCGCTCGGATTCATCCAGCGGGCGCAACTCACTCTTGTCAGGCTCGGCATCGGGCATATCAAGCTGCTGGCCGAGCTGCTTGACCAGCACCTCGGCCAGCCCCATGCCCTTGCCGGTAGACAGCTCCAGAGTCATCTGCTGATCGAGCATGTCCTGGTAGAACTTCACGTCACCACTGTTGAACGGGCTGTCTTCGGCCAGGGAGGCATTGGCCTCGCGCATGCTTTTTAGCATCATGCTCATGAACATCTGCTCGAACTGCTTGGCCACCTGGGCGAGTGCCTCGGGGCCATCGCTTTTGGCATCGCGCTTGAGC
>JBFGZM010000397.1:0-3249 GCA_041586815.1 Marinobacterium sp.
TCTGCGATCGACTTGTAGAAACTGCACAACAGGCGCAGGTTGCGCATAAAATCTTCGTTCAACAATTCATTCCCCATGACTCCCCCACCCTCTGCCGTCTGCCGTCTGCCGTCTGCCGTCTGCAACGCATCGGGCCATAGTTACGACGCAAAAATGGTGCACTACGTTGCACTTGCCGCGCCATACTGCGTCACAATTGGCCAGAGCGTCAAATATTCTGCACCACTTATCACTGGTTAAATATGCGCCCACAAAAACATTCGACAAAACAAGAACAGCGGAGACGCCAATGTTGGATTTGCTCAACGATATTCTTTGGGGAAAAGTGCTGATTGTGATGCTGGTTGCCGTGGGCATCGGCTTTACCGTCGCCTCCCGGTTCGTGCAGTTTCGCTATTTCGGCCGCATGTTCCGTATCCTCAGCGCCAGCCAGGCATTCAGGAAAGACAAGCACGGCCATCTGAGTTCGTTCCAGGCCCTGCTGCTGTCGGTGGCCGGCCGTGTCGGCGGCGGTAATATCGCCGGTGTCGCGGTTGCCATTACCCTCGGCGGCCCCGGCGCCATCTTCTGGATGTGGATCGTCGGCCTGATGGGTATGGCCACAAGCTACCTCGAATGTACCCTGGCCCAGGCCTACAAGCAGGCAGAGCCCGATGGCACTTACCGCGGTGGCCCGGCCTACTACATCGCCAAAGGCCTTGGCCCCAACTGGAAGTGGCTCGCCAGCCTGTACTCGGCTTTGCTGCTGCTGACCTTCGGTTTTGGCTTCACCGCCCTGCAGTCCTACGCCGTTGCAACCTCCTTCGACGACGCCTTTGGCGTGCCGGTTTTCTACTCCGGTATCGGCCTGGCCATGATCGTCGGCCTGATCATCTTCGGTGGCGTCAAGCGTATCGCCCGGGTTTCTGAAGTGCTGGTACCGGTCATGGCCGGCGGCTATATCCTGATTGCCCTGGTGGTTCTGGGCATGAACCTGGATCGCATTCCCGATGTTTTCATGCTGATCGTCAAGAGCGCCTTCGGTCTTGAACAGGCCGTGGGCGGCGGTATCGGTGCCGCCATCATGATGGGCCTCAAGCGCGGCCTGTTCTCCAACGAAGCGGGCCTGGGCAGTGCACCCAACGTCGCGGCGGTGGCCTATGTGCCACACCCGGCCAACCAGGGCATCGTGCAGTCGTTCTCCGTCTTTATCGACACCCTGGTCATCTGCTCGGCTACGGCCTTTATCATTCTGCTCAGCGGCGTCTATGATCCGGCCACCCTGGGCGATATCGGCGGCGTGGCCCTGACCCAGTCCTCCCTGGCCGATCATATTGGCGAGTGGGGCCGCAGCTTCGTGAGCATCGCACTGCTGCTGTTTGGTTTCAGCACCATTCTGTACAACTACTACCTGGGCGAAAACAGCATCAGCTTTTTCAATACCGACAACCAGAACCTGTTCAACGGCTTTCGCGTCGCCATCATCGGCCTGGTGTGCTGGGGCGCCACCACGGACCTGGGTACGGTATTCGCCTTTGCCGATGTGACCATGGGACTGCTGGCGGTGGCCAACCTCACGGCCCTGATCATGCTGGTCAAGCCGGGCCTGCGCGTCATGCGCGACTTCGATGATCAGATCAGCGCCGGTATCGAACAGCCGATTTTCGATGCCAGCAAGTTCGCCGACATGAACGTTGACCCGGCGGCCTGGGAAATCGAACCCGAGGATCGTGCTCGGGTCGACCAGGCAATCGCCGCCGCGGCCGCACGCTCAAGCTGAGCGACATCCGGGGGCGCCACGCCCCCAATTCGAGCGCCTGTTGTTCCAGCTCCGCTTGCGCCTGCCGGCCTGCGAACGCCTGTGTCGTTCGCAGGCTTTTCCCTGCCCTTTTTCTGAAGACCATGCTCTGCCATGAACACCCGGCCCCGGGCGCAGCAAAGGCTGCTGTCCAGCCTGACGCCCTTGCGGGCACTGCAGGAAGAAACGTCATGACACGTCCAATACTGATCATTTACACCGGGGGCACCATCGGCATGATGCCCTCCCACGAGGGCTATGTGCCCATGCCCGGCTTGCATGAACAGCTCATGCGCCTGCTCGACAACCGCAACAGCGACCCGCTGCCGGCCTATGAGCTGATCGAATTCGACCAACTCATCGACAGCGCCAACCTCACGCCGGCCCACTGGCAGCAGATGGCCCAGGTACTGGCCGAGCGCTGGGACGACTATGCTGGTTTCGTGCTGCTGCACGGCACCGATACCCTGGCCTATACCGCCTCGGCGTTGTCGTTCATGCTCAGGGGCATCAACAAGCCGGTGATTCTGACCGGCTCACAGATCCCTCTGGCCCAGCTGCGCAACGATGGGCTGGATAACCTGGTGACCGCCCTGCTGCTGGCAGCGAACCCCGCCATCAGTGAAGTCTGTGTCTGCTTCAACGGCCGGCTGCTGCGGGGCAACCGCAGCGTCAAGGTCAGCAGCTCGGGCTTCGATGCCTTCGACTCCCCCAGCTTCCCCTGGCTCGGTCGCGTCGGTATCGATGTCGAACTGCAGCCCAGCCTGCTGCTGCCCCCCGGCACTCCGGACTTTCGCCTGGCGCCCTTCGATGCCGATGCCGTGGCGGTGCTGCCGCTGTACCCTGGCATCGGTGCTCATATCGCCGAGGCGATTCTGGCGGGCCCCGCCCTCCGTGCCCTGGTATTGCAGACCTACGGTGCCGGCAACCCGCCAGACGCCAACCAGGCGCTGATGCGGGTACTGGCCGATGCCAGTCAGCGCGGCATAACGCTGCTGAACATCACCCAGTGCGCCCGGGGCGGCGTCAGCCAGGGCACCTACGCCAGCGGCGCCGCCCTGAACCGTATCGGGGTCATTCCCGGCAGCGACCTGACCCTGGAAGCCGCCTTTGCCAAGCTGCAGGTGCTGATCGCCAACGGATTCAGCGAAGATGCGCTGCGCAGCGCCCTGGTGCGGCCGCTGTGCGGTGAGCTCACGGGGGCCTGAACAGCACGTCGCCATGGCACGGCAAAAGTGCAGCGGGTCCGGCGAGGGGCCTTCATGCTCCGCTTTGCTGTCACATCCTTTGGGCGTTCTATACTGACTGACGCCCCGCCACGGCGACCCAATGTTATCGGGCGTCGGGGCCAACCCAGAGGAGACCTCGATGGACAGACAACATATAAGCTGTTCGCTCGCCTATGCCACTCTCGGCCTGATACTGGGCATTTTCATGGCGGCATCCCACGACCACGGCCAGATGGTGACCCA
>JBFGZM010000398.1:0-3240 GCA_041586815.1 Marinobacterium sp.
AGCTGGTTCGCAGTAGGTTGAGTATTGTCGGACGGCCTCCTAGGACGGGCATCATAACCATTTTCGATAAAACTGCACTAGGGCCGTTGAAATATTTGTTTGGGTAGAAAGTTTATCGCACCAGGCGCGGCTGTGGACTTCAAGTTCCGGCCAGTGGTTTTGAATGTTTTTCCAGCTTCGGGTTATTTTCAGCGTGCTGCTGGCCGTAGCGCTTTGCATGCCGTTTTCGTGGGCGCCGGGGCTGGCGTTCCAGCTGTTCCACAGCGCCTGCAGGGCGCTGCATGCATCGGGGCTCAGGCCATGGCAGTACAGGGCGGCAAAGGCGTCGAGCTTTTCCAGGTGGGCGTTTTCCGCCTGGGGGTAAACCTGCCACAGCAGGGGCCTGGCGGCCCACTGGGCGCGTACAAAGGAGTCTTCGCCGCGCACGGCATTTAAATCACAGCTCCACAGCAGGCGGTCATAATCGGGCTGGCTTAAAAATGGCAGTATTTGCACGGCGAGGGCGCCGCGGCGATAAATATCCCCGGTGGATAATTGTTTAATGGCGAGCCATTCTTGCAGTTTGGCAATAATACGGCCCTCGGGGACCAGCAGCAGTGTGGGGTTATTATTAGCGGCCATGGCATCGAGCCAGTTAAACAGATTTTTGTTTTCATAGGCAAAGAGCGAAACAAGCCGGCTGTTTTTTTCCGGGGTCACGCCGAGGGTTTTTAAAAAACGTGCGGGTTCAGCGGCATCTGTTTGAAAAGCCTGGCGTTGTGCAATCAGATCAGCTTCGCGCACCAGGCCACCGGTTTCTTCGGTAAAACCCGGAAAGAAGAAAAACTTCTGCAGCCCTTTTGGCTGCAGCGAGGGCAGGCCATGACAGCCGCCCACCCAGTCTTCGGCGCTGAGGTATTCCAGGTTCAGCCACAGCGGGGGCCTGGGTCGCCGGGCCATGGCCTCTATATAATCAGCGGGCAGCTCACAGGCGAAGGCTTCGATCACCACATCGGCTGCATCCACAGGCTGCCAGTCGCGGGACCAGTGGTGTATGGCAACGTCGTCTATCCACTGTTGTTCAATGCAGCGGCTGGCCTGGGGACACAGGCGGCAGAAGGTAACGAGATCATCCACCCAAAGACGCACATCCAGGTCGTGCTCGGCCACCAGTTGCCGCGCCAGGCGCCAGGTCACGCCGATATCACCGAAGTTGTCGATCACGCTGCAAAAAATATCCCAGCTAACGCGCATACAAAGCCTGTCATTACGGTTAATGGGCGCCATTATGCCCGATGCAGCGGTTTTTTACGCTTGCGTAGCACGGGCAAAAAAGCGGGCGCCCGTGACTGATCTGGGGCGGTAATGAAGGCCTGGCTTGTATATTTTGTGTACAGGCCTTACATTGCGCCTCCTTCTTATACCGACAGACCCGATTTACCATGAACCGACGCAAGAAAATCAATCAGATCCTCAGCAAGAAAGCCAAGAAGGCCAACGCCAAGCAGAACCCTGGCCACAAGCCGCGCTATATCTCCAAGGCGGAGCGGGCGCAGGCGGCCAGCCAGGAGAGTGAAGCACACCCGGGTGTTGCCGACAGCGATACCGTTGCGGATGTACCTGCCGCTGCCGGGTCATAAAAGGTCGGGCGGGCTCCCTGGCCGTCGAGTAAACCAGGGGGGCTGTCAGGCAGATCATCGGTCAGGTCCCTGGACGACAGGGCCTGACCTGGCTGTTTTGGCGGACTGTCGAGGGTCGATCTGCATGGGCAGCCCGTCGTTGAACATGCGCATTCGCACCGCTTGAACAGCGACTTATCGAGTATTTTTGGCTTCAGCGTCCTGTTAGTGTTCGGCCGCGATTTTAATCATGATGTGTGCGTAGGGCGTATCCTTCCACATCACATAGACGGGATCGGCCGGATCGGTCGACATGCCTTCTAGCATGGCGTGATCCGGTACCACGATCATCAGATGGGGGCCTTCTTTTACCCAGTCTTTGCTGCCGTGCGCGTGGGTTGCATAGGGGTCGCTGTTGCTTACGCCGCTGGCCGTGCCTTCGCCAGCCAGCATGTAGGACACGCCGATACTGTCGGCCTTGAAGTCCTGTTTATCCATCATGGCGCTGATCAGGGCGTCCCATACCGGATCGTTACACATTGGGCCTGTTGCCTCCTGTTGCGGATAGCAGGTGTAGCCGTTGGAGCCTTCACGCAACACCGTGCCATCGGGTGCGCGGATGGTGGCGTTTGCGGTTACCACCGGCGGCCCCGCCGTTTCTGCATTGGTAATCATTGCCGCCTGGTCATCGGCTAAAACGAGACTGCATCCGAGTATGCTCAAGCAGGCACAGGTACGTACGAACTTGCTGTCCATGGTTGTCACCCGTTTGTTGGTTGGGGAGCAGGGGTGTGAAACCCTGTTGGCAGTATAGGTGACTGCTGGTTGTATTCTGTACTGCTCGGGCCTCGGCGAAACCCCGGACAGGCGGGTCTGGTCTGGGTGGAGGGCACTTTACAGGCACCGTGCAACCTTGGCCTGCATGCAGAAACGCCACCGGGCCTGGGCGGCGCGGTGGCGTTTGGGTGACAGCGAAGATTCAGTCGCCGGTGGTTTTTTTCACCGTCGTGGCGGGCGGCGTTGCCTCCACGGGCCGAATCAGCCCGTCGGCTCTGAGCATGGACTTGATTCCCCGTACCGCCTGACGGATGCGGTTCTGGTTCTCAATCAGTGCAAAACGCACATAGTCGTCGCCATAGTCACCGAAACCGATGCCTGGCGAGACGCATACCTTGGCCTCGGACAGCAATTTCTTGGCAAATTCCAGTGAGCCCATGGCACGGTAGGGCTCAGGTATCCTGGCCCAGACATACATCGACGCTTTGGGGATATCCACCATCCAGCCCGCCTCATGCAATCCCTTCACCAGGGCATTGCGGCGCAGCCTGTATTGCTCGGCGATATCCAGCACACATTGCTGATCGCCTTCCAGCGCTTCGATTGCAGCTACCTGCAGTGGTGTGAAGGTGCCGTAGTCGTGATAGCTCTTGATGCGTGCCAGCGCATTGACCAGTTCCCGGTTACCGACCATGAAGCCAATCCGCCAGCCGGCCATGTTGTAGCTCTTGGACAGGGTGAAGAACTCCACCGCGATTTCCTTGGCGCCCGGAACCTGCATGATCGAGGGTGCCTTCCAGCCATCGTATACGATATCGGCATAGGCCAGGTCATGGACCACCAGAACGCCGTATTGCTTGGCCAG
>JBFGZM010000399.1:0-3233 GCA_041586815.1 Marinobacterium sp.
TATCTCCTTATAAACGCTCCAGTAGGCATTCATGGAAATGCCAACGCCCGCCTGGGTCGCAATCCTCATGCTGGTGCCGTCATCGCAACTGACGCGGCTTTTGGCACCCGCGGGCGGGAAGGTGCCCGCAGGCCCACCCTCCAGGGGCGAGAGTTTTTTCGCCGGCCCCTCCCTGAATACCAGCATCTGGTGATCAGCCAGGTCATCCGGCGTTCGGGGTGTGCCATGGCGTGCCAGGTATGCTGGAGAGGCGCAAAGAATGCGTTTGTCGTCGGCCAGTTTTCTGGCTCTGAGGCCGCTGTCCTCAATGGCGTAGTTGCGCAGAGTCAGGTCGAACCCGCCTTCAATGAGGTTCGTCTGGGTATCGGACAGTTTCAGTTCCAGGTTTATGCCGGGGTGGCGCTCGAGAAATTCCGGCAAAATGGGGGCGATAAACAGCTGTGCAAAGGTGCTGGAGGCCGCAAAGCGCAGGGTACCCGTAATGTCGGCCCTGCCATGCCCCAGGGCCGCCCGTGCTGCGCTTTCCTGCGCCAGGATTTCCCGGGCAAAGGGCAGGAATTCTGCGCCCTCCATGGAGAGGGATACCTTGCGGGTGGAGCGGTGCAACAGGTCGGCTCCGACCTGGTTCTCCAGCTTTGACAGCCGTGCGCTCGCGACAGCCGGTGCCAGCCCGAGGCGACGCCCCGCGGCACTGATATTGAGCATATCTGCGGCCAGTACAAAGAGCCGTATGCCTTCAATGTCCATGCAACTATATCCAAAAGAAGAAAAGTACTGCCATTTTCCCTTCTTCTTTTTGGGTTATGCAAGAAAAACAGGGCAGAGAGGGCAGGCCGGCGTTAGTCCCGCAGTGTCAGCAAGTTGCCGTGCAATTGTTCCAGCAGACCGTTGAGGCGTTTGATCTGGGCGGCGGTGAGTCCCTGGAAGCAGCGTTTGACTATGCCACTCACCGATTCGCGCACCAATTCGAGGCGTTCGCGCCCCTCCGGGGTCATGGATGCCAGAGTCACGCGTCCGTCGGTGGGCGAGGTGAGCAGCTCGATCAGCCCCTGGTCACGCATGCGGTAGAGGATTTTGGTGGCGGTGGGCAGCTTGGATACCGCCTGGTCGGCAATCTCCGAGATACTGAGCCGTTCCTGCTCCATCAGAATCATCATGATGCGCCAGCGCGGCACATCCATATCGATCTTCTTCAGTACCCGCTCCATTTCCTGGGCATAGAGCGCATTGACCCGCGCGATCCAGTAGAAGGGGAATTCCTGGCGGTGGAAGTTCTCGCTCAGCGGGTCATACATATCAAACTTGCTTTTTACGGCTTTCATCTTCGGTTAATTCCCGGTTTCTTCTCGTCAGGCCAGGGTGCAGCGACGCGTGTCTGATCGCTGCGACAAGCCGGACAATAACTTGATTTGGCAAGTATACAGCAGCACCGGGTCAATCTTTACACTCAGGCTCTGCATTGGTGCGGCTTGGCGAAAAATGCCCTAAAAAGTAACATTTAAAAGTATATTATTTTTTACATTTTTAGCGTTGTCTTTTTGTGTAAATGAAATTTCGTCAGCATGTCGATGCTGTATTCAAACTTGATTATCACGGCTTTCACCATGCCGAAATCATTTATAATAAATTGATTTTAAAGGGTTTTGCTGTTGTTTCTAATATTTTTTCAGCGTCACCTCTCCGTCTGATGTCTTCATATTACATTGTATCTTCTCAGAAATGGTTGGTTTTTTGCTTGCCTATTTAATTGACATATCAAGTGAATAGTGGAATTCTTATTTCATCTTCACCGCGCTAAGTGGGCGGCTTTCCAGCCCGCTTTGAGACTCACAAACACAACGGCGAGTAGACGATGACGGTATTTGTACAAGAGTGCGCACTGGGTTCTGCCAACGGGTTGCGTATCGCCATCAAGGATTCGATTGATATTCAGGGTATGCCAACCCGCATGGGTAGTGCCGCCTTTGCACAGGCCTCACCTGCGGCTGAACATGCAGAGGTGGTGGCGCGCTTGCTGGAGGCGGGCTGCCGTATTGTCGGCAAGACCAACCTGCATGAGTTTGCCTTTGGCGTCAGTGGTATCAATGCCGTTTTCGGTACGCCGCTCAACCACCGTTATCCGGACCTGGTACCGGGTGGTTCGTCCAGCGGTTCCGCCGCCGCCGTGGCAGCGGGTGATGCCGATATCGCCCTGGGCACCGATACAGGGGGATCCGTACGGGTGCCGGCTGCCTGCTGCGGTGTTTACGGTTTCAAACCCAGCTTTGATCGCGTCAGTCGCCGGGGTGTCTGGCCCGCAAGAACATCGCTTGATTGCGTTGGCCCTTTTGCGACGGACCTTGCGCAGCTGGAGCTTGCCCAGAGCTGGATCGACCCCACCTTCGAAGCGATGCCTCTTGAGGGTGAACTGAGCATTGGCCTGGTTGCAGTGGATGCGAATGCGTCCATTTGCCAGGCAGTCGCCGACTATGTGGCCGCCAGTGGCTGTGATGTCACCAGGGTTGAGCTGCCCTTGCTTGAGGCCGCCTTCGGTGCAGGGCTGGCTGTTATCAATGCAGAAGCCTGGGGTGCCTTCGGGGCTTATGTTGACACTGGCCTGGTGGGGGCGGATGTGGCCGCCAGGCTTCAAAACGCCGCCAGCACCGGGGCCCAGGAACTGGCCGAGGCAGAGCAGGTGCGGCGTGACTTTCGTGCCGAGGTGGATGCCATGCTGGCACGCTACAGCGTGCTGGTCATGCCCACGCTGCCGAACTTTCCGCTGCGCCTGGCAGAAGCCCAGGCCGGTAAAACCGATATTCGCAGCACCGCTCTGGTGCGACCTTTTAATCTCTCTGGCCATCCGGCATTGACTCTGCCGCTGGAAATTGGCGGCCTGCCCGCCGGCATTCAGCTGATCGGGCGCCTGGGCGACGATGCGCAGCTGTTCGCCGTGGCCCGGGAACTGGAACGTCGCGTGGCAGAGCACAACAACAAACATCAACGGAGCGCTTAATCATGGCTAGGTATCAGTTAGACAAGTCCATCTGGGGCGGTGAAAAGGTGTTCGATGCGCTGCTGGCGGATATCCGGTCCCGCAGCCAGGAGTTCGAAAGCCAGCAGCATATTTCCCAGGACATCATCGAGTCCTTCAAGGATATCGGCGTCTACCGCGCCATGCTGCCCAAAGCACTGGGCGGGGATGAGCGCAGCCCCCTGGAGTTTCTGCAGATGGTTGAAGCCCTGTCGGCGGCCGA
>JBFGZM010000400.1:0-3228 GCA_041586815.1 Marinobacterium sp.
AGCGTCGCCAAGGGTGCGGCCAAGGGGCAGCGGCTCGTTGCAGATCAGGCTGGCCAGCAGTTCGGCTCCAATCGGGCAGGTGAGCAGCCCTTTGGAGCCATGACCGACACTGACATAGAGTCCGTCGTGGTGGCTCGGTTCCGTCTCGAGGATCCATTTGCGGTCCTGGCGCAGACGGGCGTAATCGCTGACAAAACGTTCGGCGTCTGGCGCCGGCCCAACGATGGGTAGATAGTCCGGCGTTGAGCAGCGAAAGGCAACGCGCCCCTGCAACGGCTGTTGCGCAAGTGCTGCACCCAGTGCTGGAAGGGACCGTGCCAGGGTCGCGATATTGCTCTGGTGATCCTCTGGGCGCACCCTGGTATCGCTGTCGTGCAGATCGAAGGTGGCCCCAAAGCAGTAGGTCCCCTCCATGGGCGGCGGAATATAGCCATCACCACAGACGACGGTGCGCAGTGGTGGTTGCGATGCCGGCAACGGTGCTTCGCTCACCTGGCCGCGAATGGACTTTAGCGGCAGGTGCGAGAGCGGGTTCAGGGCTTTGGCAGCGCCTGCGGTCGCGACGATGACCACCGGAGCCTGGTACAGCGTCCCGCTGTTGCCGCGTACCTGCCACAGCTCGAGATCAGGTGGCAGCGTTACTGATTCGATGGATTCGCCGGTGCACAGGCGAATCAGCGGGTGCCGCAGGAGTGCCTGGCACAGATCCACCGGCGACACCCAGCCGGCGCCCGGGAAAAAGAGTCCGCTGTGGGGCGTGCCGGTGCCCGCTAGCTGGCTTGCAGCCGCCGCGCTCACTGCATGCACGAGTTTCTCGGGGTAGATGCCGGCTTCGATCAACTGCTGTTGCCGGGCGCTTTCCCTGTCACTCTGGGCCAGTTGTAGCAGTCCGCAGGCCTGCCAGGCGTTTTCGGACAGCAGCCCCTGTGCGCTCAGGTGTTCCAGCAGGTGGCGGCTGTAATCGAGCCCGGTGCTGTGCAGCAGCCCCTGCTTGGTGGGACGTACCGGCAGCTTGGCATAAAGTGCTCCCTGGCGGTTGCCGGAGCCGCCACTGGCCGGGTGCGAGCTGCGCTCCAGTACCGTGACCGCAATGCCCCGGCGCGCCAGTGCGTAGGCGGCACAGCAACCGGCCAGGCCAGCCCCCAGTACCAGCACCGACTCGGGGCGCGGGCGGGGGGCGGGGCGGTTAAACCAGGGCTGCTTTGATCCGCGGGCGCGTACCTCCGGCGGCAAGCCGGTATGGGTGCCCCTGAGCATCTCGCGCTTGAGGCCAAAGCCGGGCGCTTGCGTAACGGAGAAACCGGCGTGCGTCAACCCTTCCCGCACGCTGCGTGCCGAGCTGAAGGTGGCCAGGGTCGTTGCCTGCCCAGTGGCAAGAGGGGTTGATGCATGGCTCAGGCGCGCGACCTGCGCGAAGAGCGTGGTAGACCACATGTCCGGATTCCTGGCCGGGGAGAAGCCATCGAGGTACCAGGCGTCCACTGTGCCGTCGAGTTCGGCAAGGCCCCGGGCGGCATCGTCGAAAATGAGTGTCAGGCTGATGCGGCCGTTATCGAACTCCAGCCGGTGGAATCCCTCCAGCAGCGGCGGGTACTGTGCCATCAGTTGGCGGGCGGCGTCAGCAAAGTCCGGCCAGTGTGCCAGGCAGCGCGCCAGATCCTCGGAATTTAACGGATGTTTTTCAACCGAGATGTAATTCAGCCTGGCACTCGCGGGGGCCCGTTGCAGCCAGAGCTTCCGCGTGACGAGGAAGTTGAGTCCGGTGCCAAAGCCGGTTTCGGCGATACTGAAATGGGGCTTTTCGAGGCTGGCGAAACGCTCGACAAGGCAGTTGCCGCCAAGGAATACATGCCGGGCCTCGGCCTGACCACCGTCGGTGTTGAAATAAACATCGTCAAAGCGGGTGGAGAGCGCGGTGTCATTTTTCCAGTCGATGTCGGCGTGCTGAAGTTGGGTCACGGGTATCGGTTCACGCTGTTCGGGTTTGAGGTTGGCTGAGCTGGGCTCGGCTTTTTCAGTATATTTTGCGGTTGTTTATATCGATAGCCAGGGGGCGGATGTTTAGCACTAAGCCACGGCTACCCGCAATCCGCCTGTGGCTGCTATGATACCTGCTTTGCGAAATTCCGAGCACAAGGGCGTAAAGAATGTTGGACCTGAATAACATCAGGATCTGTGTGTTGGGTCTGGGTTACGTAGGGCTGCCGCTGGCGGTCGAATTTGGAAAGCAGTTCGACACCGTCGGCTTTGATATCAACCGTGGGCGGGTCGACGAGCTCAGGAGCGGCCAGGACAGCACCCTGGAGGTTGAGCCCGAGGAGCTGCGCGGTGCCCCTCAGCTGAGCTTCAGTGCCGATCTTGCCGATGTGGCACAGTGCAATGTCTTTATTGTCACCGTGCCGACCCCGGTGGATGAAAGCAAGCAGCCGGACCTGTCGCCACTGCGCAAGGCCAGCCAGGCCATCGGCTCGATTCTGCAGCCGGGCGCTGTGGTGGTTTACGAGTCCACGGTCTATCCCGGCGCGACCGAAGAGGTGTGCGTACCGGTGCTGGAAGCGGCCTCCGGCATGGTCTTCAACACCGATTTCTTTGTCGGCTACAGCCCTGAACGCATCAACCCTGGTGACAAGCTGCATCGCCTGCCCAGCATCGTAAAGGTGACGTCCGGCTCCACGCCCGAGGTCGCGGACTTTGTCGATGCACTCTATCGTCGCGTGATTACCGCCGGCACCCACAAGGCCAGCAGCATCAAGGTGGCCGAGGCCTCCAAGGTGATTGAAAACACCCAGCGTGACCTGAATATCGCCCTGGTGAATGAGCTGGCCATCATCTTTGGCAAGCTGGGTATCGATACCTCCCAGGTGCTGGAAGCCGCCGGTACCAAGTGGAACTTCCTGCCGTTTCGACCGGGGCTGGTGGGCGGACACTGCATCGGTGTTGACCCCTACTACCTGACCCACAAGGCGCAGGCGGCGGGCTACTTTCCCGACGTGATCCTGGCGGGCCGGCGCATCAACGATGGCATGGGGCAGTACGTGGCCGAAGAAGTGGTCAAGCTGATGATCAAGCGCCGCGTGCATGTTGCCGGTGCCCGGGTGCTGATCCTCGGGCTATCGTTCAAGGAAAACTGCCCCGATATCCGCAACACCAAGGTTATCGATGTGGTGCGCGAGCTCGAGTCCTACGGCGCCCAGGTGGATGTGCACGACCCCTGGGTTGAGACTGAGC
>JBFGZM010000401.1:0-3224 GCA_041586815.1 Marinobacterium sp.
CGATCAGGCCGGCCAGCTGATGCAGATTCCGGTGACCGATGCGGTATCCGCCCGGGATTGTGCCATGATGGAACTGATTTACTCGTCCGGACTGCGTCTGGCCGAGCTGGTCAGCCTGGATCTGGGCGATATTGATTTTCGCGATGCCAGTCTGGTTGTCACCGGCAAGGGTCGCAAGACCCGCATGTTGCCGGTGGGCAGCAAGGCGCTGGCGGCACTGGATGTCTGGCTGGGTCAGCGTGGCAGTCTGCTGCGGGGCGAGGAGCCGGCACTCTTTGTCAGCAAGCGTGGCACCCGCATCAGTACCCGTGCCGTGCAGCAGCGGCTGGAGCACTGGGGGCTGCATCAGGCTACCGATGGCAAGGTGCACCCGCACCGGCTGCGGCACAGCTTTGCCAGTCATCTGCTGGAATCCAGCGGGGACCTGCGGGCGGTGCAGGAGCTGCTGGGACACGCCGATATCGCCACGACCCAGATCTACACGCATCTGGATTTTCAGCATCTGGCCGATGTCTACGACAGGGCCCATCCAAGAGCGCGCAAGAAAAATGATTAAGTGTGTCACCTTCGATCTGGACGATACCCTCTGGGCCATTGATCCTGTGATCGAGATTGCAAACAACTCCCTGTTCGAGTGGCTGCAGCACAATGCGCAGCTCTTTGTGCGTCAGTTCAGCATCGCCGACCTGCCGCAGCTGCGCGAGGACGTCCTGGCCCGCTATCCCGAGATTGCCCACAGCGTGACCCAGATTCGCCTGCGCCTGCTGCAGGATGGCATGCGCTCAGCCGGCTATGGTCCCGAACAGGCCGAGGCGCTGGCGCTGCAGGCTTTTGAGGTTTACCTGGAGGGGCGTCACCAGGTGGAGTTCTTCGAACATGCGCTGACCATGCTGAAGGTGCTGCGCGATCGCAATCTGCAGATTGGTGCCCTGAGCAACGGCAATGCCGATGTAGCACGGGTGGGGCTGGGAGACTATTTCGACTTCCAGTTCAATGCCGAGAGTACCGGCCAGGAAAAGCCCCATCCGCTGATGTTCCAGCAGGCGCTGATGCATTCCGGGCTGCGCCCCGAGCAGGTGGTGCATGTGGGTGACAATCCGGTGGCTGATATCGAAGGTGCCCACAACGCGGGCTTCTGGACCATCTGGGTCAATCTCAACGACCAGGTCTGGCCCGGTGGCCCGGCGCCTACCCAAACGGTGCGGGCACTGGATGAAATTCCCGGGGCGCTGATCGACATTGCAGAACTTGCCGCTTCAAGAGTGACGCTGTAACCGCTTCGTGCCGCGTCCCCCGGAGGAATCGCGCCCCGTGACGAACGAAGGGGCGACGCTCTGTGAGGCTTTGCCGTCCATCCGAAAGCTTCGCGGCGTGTACGAAGTGCGAAAGCAGTACGAATGACCCATTACGAATGACCGGTAGTGATTCGTAATGGGTGAATAGTCATTGGGAGAGCAGCCACAACGCAGGGCCGGGCATAACCGTAGGCGTCGCGTCCCGTGAACCCGAGCCATCCCTCAAAAAGCTTCGCTGACAATACCGGGGATGGCGGTGCCACCCCAGCTGCTGTTGGGCTTCGTACCTTGGCCGTAACACGCCCGGTTTATCGCTACAGAAACATTTCCAGCAGATTGTTCAGGAACAGTCGTCCCTGGCGGGTGGGCCGGATATGGGCGGGTTCGGCTTCCAGCAGGCCCTGCTGCACGGCGCGATCGAGCTGGGTGCGGATGCTGTCCGGGCCGAGACCGGTGCGGGCCTGAAGCAGCTGCAAGGGCACCCCGTCCACCAGGCGCAGCGCATTGAGCATGAACTCAAATGCCAGCTCGTTCCGGGCAATGGCATTCTCGCCCCCCAGGCGCTTGGCAGGATCCATATAGGCGGTTGGCTGACGCTGTTTCCAGCGACGCATGATCTGGTTGTCTGCCGGGCGGCTGAGTTTGCCATGGGCGCCGGCACCGATACCGATATAGTCGCCAAAGGCCCAGTAATTCAGGTTATGTGCCGCCTGTTGACCACGGCGAGCATAGGCCGATACCTCGTACTGGGCAAAGCCTGCCGCGGCCAGCTTGTCCTGCCCCTGTTCCTGGATATCCCACAGCAGTTCATCCACCGGCAGGCTGGGCGGGCGGGCATTGAACTCGGTGTTGGGTTCGATGGTCAGCTGATACCAGGACAGGTGTTCCGGTTGCAGGGACAGGGCGGTATCCAGGTCCTGCATGGCGCCGGCCAGATCCTGCTGTGGCAGGCCGTGCATCAGGTCCAGATTGATATTGTCAAAGCCAATGGCGCGGGCACTGGCCACGGCGCGGTAGGCTTCATCGGCACTGTGAATGCGCCCCAGTGCCTTGAGCTGGACATCGCTGAAGCTCTGGATACCAATGGACAAGCGATTGACGCCAGCGGCGCGAAAGCCCGCGAAACGCTCCTGTTCGAAGGTGCCGGGGTTTGCTTCCATGGTGATTTCGGCCTTGGCCGAGAGCGGAGTGCGGGCCGCAACGCCATCCAGAATCTGCCTGATGGCCTCGGCTGAAAACAGGCTGGGGGTGCCGCCGCCAATGAAGATGGTGTCGATGCTTCGCCCCTGCACATCGGCCAGTTCCGCTTCCAGGTCCTCCAGCAGCGCTGCCACATATGCCGCTTCCGGCAATTCGCCTTTGGCTGCGTGGGAATTGAAGTCGCAGTAGGGGCACTTGCGTACACACCAGGGAATATGGATATAGAGTGACAGTGGCGGCAGTTGCAGGGACATGGGTCAGAACTTCAGTGGGTGAATCAACGCCGGTGCCCGACTCCTGGCAGGGTGGGATGAGGGAACCGAATTCCACCACAGGCATGGATCGTGACGGCAACCGGATTATCCCATGAGTCGCCACCAAAGTCCGTCAATTCTTCAGGTAAGGGCCAATCTGCTTGACCAGCTGTGCCACGGCCTGGCCGCGATGACTGAGCCGGTTTTTCTGTTCGCGGGGCAGCTCGGCGGAGCTCAAACCCAGTTCCGGCAGCAGGAACAGCGGATCATAGCCAAAGCCCTGCTCGCCCCGGGGCGCATGCAGGATATGGCCCTCCCAGGTACCGATGCTGATCAGGGGCGTCGGATCTTCGGCGTGGCGCATGAAGGCCAGCACGCAGCGAAAGCGCGCACTGCGCCTCGCATCTGGCACGTCTTTCAACTGGTGCAGCAGGCGGCTGTTGTTTTCGGCATCGGTGGCACCTGGGCCTGCAAA
>JBFGZM010000402.1:0-3223 GCA_041586815.1 Marinobacterium sp.
CAGCGCATGATTTTCAACCACAGTTTTCGCCTTTAACTGTCTTTATCGCCTGAGTACTCCCTGTAATACCTGACCATTATCGGGGCGGCGCATGGATACTTCCCGGCGGTATTGCCGGACAACTGCCGCGAGGATATCGAGGCGTATCCGCTGTGCCGGGAAATACTGGCGGCCCGGCTGACCAACCAGATCATCTATCGCATGGGGTCGAGTGTTTGCCTGCTGTTGCTTGAAGCGGTGAACGGACCATGCCCGCCGGATACGTTCCTGCACGGTGGCGTGCCGATATTTCCAGGAGTATGGGTGCGCTGGACGCCAGTAACCTGCAGCAGGCGCAGTTGCAGCTGCGTATCCATCATCCGGAGGAGCGCGCCACGCATTGGCTGTTGCACTATGCTGACTGGTCTTTGGACGCCGCGACGATCGCGGCGCGTTTTCGCCATACGATAGAATGCCCCCGCCCCTTTATCGACGCTGATGCGGCTATGGCCGAGGATCCCGGTTTGGCCCCTAAGGCTGGGGTAGGGCAGCTCTATGCCGGTTTCTATATCGCCGCCATTGCCGGTGACGTCATGCTATTTGGCTGTGTGTTCGTGGTGATCCCGTATGACCCGGTGCACAAAGGACAGTTTTTCGATGGCCTCGGGGGCCAGTATAAAGGGATAGAGGTCGGGCTGGCCCATGCTCTGGTTCAGGCTGTTGAGGGCGTAGGTGACCGGCAGCCACTGCTCTATCAGCGGTTCGAAACGGTGGCTGCGATAGGGATCAAAGGGCACGCCGGTGCTCAGTTCCTCTGCCTCTTCCACCCGCGGTTTTACCCTAAGCCCAAAGGCGCGGGCCGTTTCCAGGGTATCGGCGATATGCAGGTAGTGGGCCCAGGTTTCGGCCCAGTCCTCCCAGGGGTGGCTGCTGGCGTAGGTGCTGACGAAGTGGTTCTGCCAGTCGGCCGGTGCGCCTTTTTCGTAATGGGCGTTGAGCGCCTTCGCATAGTCCTGGGTCTCGTCGCCAAACAGGGCGCGAAAGGGTTCCAGCCAGTCGCTGTCCAGTACCAGCCGATCCCAGTAATAGTGTCCTGATTCATGGCGAAAGTGCCCGAGCAGGGTGCGGTAGGGTTCGGCCATCTGCTGGCGCATGTCTTCGCGTACGGCATCATCGGCCTCTGCGATATTGAGCGTAATCAGGCCGGCGGCATGGCCGGTCAGCACCCGCTCTGCGTCTTCATGAAATGCCTTGTCCAGGTCATCCGCCAGAAAGGCGAAGGCGAGCCCGTCGGCATCAGGTTCGGGCTTGGGCTCCAGCGGCAGGTCGAGCCGCATCAGGCTGAAGACCAGGCGGCGCTTTTCCGCCTCAAGCCGGTGCCAAAGGGTCTTGTTGCCCTCCACACCCAGGTCCGGAATGGTCTGGGTCAGGCGGCAGGCCACACAGTACTTGTCCGTGTCGGATTCGGGAATCATCCAGTTGCAGAGATTGTGTTCGCTGTAATTGGCACATTTTCGATAATGAGGGCTGTCCGCTTTGGCACCGGCGGTTTTCCAGTGCTTGCCGCTCTTTTCCAAGGCTGACAGCAGCATTCTGTCGGGAAGAAAACCGAGTTCGTGCTGGCAGCGAATACAGCTGAAATTGTCGAAATAGAGTGTATGGCTGCAGTGGTCGCAGGTGAATAGTTTCATGGCGGGCTCCTGATTCGCTGACAGTGTAGTCCTGCTACGGGCTGTGCAATAGCCTTTCCCTGTGCCCGCAAGAGGAAATATTGGCGAAGTCGTGTATTATTTCCCGTCGGGTTCGGCGCTGGCACCGATCCGCGTAAACAGTTCGCTGCACAACAGCTTCAGTCGAATCGGCTGAACAGGTTTAACGGAATCCGCGGGTGGCTTGGGCATGCTGCCCCTAACGGGCAGCGAGCCGGGTAACAAGATGGAATTTAAAGTTGGAACATCAATAAATTCAATAGGTTAGATTCGAAATGCTGCTAATGATCGACAATTACGACAGTTTTACCTACAACGTCGTGCAGTATCTGGGTGAGCTGGGCGCTGATGTTCGGGTGTTTCGCAATGACGAAATTACCCTGGAGAAGATTGAAGCCCTGAATCCCGAGCAGCTGGTCGTGTCGCCGGGTCCCTGTACGCCAAAGGAGGCAGGGGTATCGGTACCGGCCATTGAGCATTTTGCCGGCAAGTTGCCCATTTTCGGGATCTGCCTGGGGCACCAGAGTATTGGTCAGGCGTTTGGCGGTCGTATCGTGCGCGCCAAGCAGGTGATGCATGGCAAGACCTCCATGGTGTATCACAACGATAGCGGTGTGTTTGAAGGCCTGGCCAATCCGGTGGAGGTGACCCGCTACCATTCACTCGTAATCGAGCAGGACTCACTGCCCGATTGCCTGGAAATTACTGCCTGGACTCAGAACGCGGATGGCAGCATCGATGAAATCATGGGCGTGCGGCATCGCAGCCTGGATATCGAAGGCGTTCAGTTTCATCCCGAATCGATCTTGACGCAGCAGGGCCATGAACTGCTGGCCAACTTTCTGAAACGTCGCCGACCACAGGCCGCCTAGCGGGTGTTGAAATGCGTTGGCGAAGCAGTCAATACAAGGCAAATATCCGCGAAAGACCGCAATTTACAGGGCGTAAGTGAGGGTTTTGAGCGGATTATTAACGCAGGACTGGCCATGCAGGCAGTTTTTCAGCAGCCTGCCAAGGAGACACAATGAATATTCAACAAGCCATCGCCAAGGTGGTTGACCATCTGGACCTCTCACGCGGCGAAATGACCGAGGTCATGCAGCAGGTGATGACCGGGCAGTGCACCGAGGCCCAGATCGCGGGCTTTTTGGTGGCGCTGCGCATGAAGAGCGAGTCCATCGATGAAATTACCGGCGCCGCCCAGGTCATGCGTGATCTGGCGACGCCGGTGCATATCAATGTAGGTCCGCTGGTGGATATCGTCGGCACGGGCGGTGATGGCGCCAACCTGTTCAATATTTCCAGCGCCAGCGCCTTTGTCACGGCCGCCGCAGGTGCCAGTGTGGCCAAGCACGGCAACCGCGCGGTGTCGTCCTCCAGCGGCAGTGCCGACCTGCTGGAAGCCTGTGGTGTTGATCTGACCCTGAGTGCGGCCGGTGTTGCGCGCTGCGTGGAGCAGGTCGGGGTCGGTTTCATGTTTGCTCCCAGCCATCACAACGCCATGAAATACGCCATCGGGCCGCGTCGCCAGCTGG
>JBFGZM010000403.1:0-3222 GCA_041586815.1 Marinobacterium sp.
AGGTGCTGATGGTTATCAAATTCCGGATGACTGAATACAGACATGATGATTTTCCCTGTGGATCTCTTATATGAGCGATTAAACGGCGGCGCCGGAGACGGCATCGATAATCTGGGGTTCTGCAGCCTTTGCCTGCACCGGGGCGCACAGCAGGCCACGCAAGCGCGCACGCTCTGGCTGCACCTGTTCCCAGGCGGCCTCTTTCACCGGGCCGTAGCCACGCACCTGCTGAGGCAGGCTGGCGAGCGCCCGGGCGGCGGCCAGATTGTCGCGATTCAGATGCTGCACAATGGTATCGATATCGGCTTCGAATTCGCGGATCAGCGCCCGTTCCAGGCGCCGGTCGGCGCCGTAGCCAAAGGGGTCCAGCGGTGTGCCACGCAGCACTTTTGCCTTGGCGAGCAGCCCGAAGGCAGACTCCATCCAGGGGCCAAAAGTACGCTTGCGCGGACGCTCCTTAGTCCCTTTCTTGCCAAAAAGACCGCCGAGAAAACGGCCATCCAGCAGCGGCGGCGCCAGGTTGAATTCCAGCTCCACCTCGCCTTCGAACTGCTCGGCCAGCAGCGTGCGAAAACTCCCATCGCTGTACAGCCGCGCCACTTCGTACTCGTCCTTGTAGGCCAGCAGTTTGGCGTAACTCTGGGCGGTGGCTTTGAGTAGCGCGCTGTCACTACCGGTTACCTCGCCAATGCGCGTTTCAACGCGGCGCACCAGCGCTTCGTAGCGGTTTGCCAGCGCCCCGTTCTGATAGTCATTCAGATGGGCTTTTTCCCGCGCTATCAGCTGTTCAGGTGTTTCGACAATTTTCAGCGGCACTGCGGTAGGGTGGGCCAGCTCCTGCACCCGCGCCAGATCATGGGCGGCACGCCGGCCCCAGAGGAACGCCTGCCTGTTTTTGCTTACCGCCGCGCCATTGAGTTCAATGGCCTTTTCGATGGACTCGGCCTTGAGCGGCAGCAAACCCTGCTGCCAGGCAAAGCCCAGGGTGAACAGGTTCACCGCCATGCCATCCCCCATCAGCGCCAGCGCCAGATCCGACGCATCGAGGAAGAAACTGCCATCCGGGTGGCAGGACTCGCGGATACTGCGTTCCATGGCTTCACCCGGGAACTGCAGGTCCGGCTCGCGGGTAAAGGCCGCCGGCATGGCTTTCTGGGTATTGACCACGGCGCGGGAGAAGCGGCTGTCGAGCTTGGCCAGTGCATCCAGGCTTGCGCCCACCATCAGGTCGAAGGCGATCATCAGGTCCGCCTCCCCCGCCGGGATGCGCACCGCCTGGATATCCTGTTGCGAGGGCGCAATGCGCACATGGCTCACCACGGCGCCGAACTTCTGCGCCAAACCCGCCTGATCCAGCACCGCCACACCCTTGCCTTCTATATGGGCCGCCATGCCCAGCAGCGCGCTGACGGTCACCACGCCGGTGCCGCCCACGCCTGTCAGCAAAATGCCGTAGGGGTTGTGCGCGCCGACAAACACCGGCTGCGGCAGCTCCGGGAAGGCCACCTCGGTGCCGATAGCGGCGGGTTTGCGTAGCGTGCCGCCCTTCACCGTCACAAAGCTGGGACAAAAACCGCGCACGCAGCTGAAGTCCTTGTTGCAGGCCGACTGGTCGATGGTGCGCTTGCGACCGCGCTCGGTTTCCAGCGGCAACACCGACAGGCAGTTGGACTGCACGCCGCAGTCGCCACAGCCCTCACAGACCGCCGGATTGATCAGCACGCGCTTGTCCGGGTCTGTCAGGGTGCCGCGCTTGCGACGCCTGCGCTTCTCGGCGGCGCAGGTCTGGTCGTAGATCATTACCGAGCAGCCTTCGATCTCGCGCATTTCGCGCTGCACCGCATCCAGGTCCTCCCGCGGGTGGAAGGTGGTGCGGTCGGCAAAGTCGGCCCGTGACGGGTACTTGCCGATATCATCGCTGACCACGGCGATGCGACGCACGCCTTCACCGTAGAGCTGATGGCTGATCTGCTGCACCGTGAGCATGCCGTCCACGGGCTGGCCGCCGGTCATGGCCACGGCATCGTTGTACAGCACCTTGTAGGTAATGTTGGCACCCGAGGCGATGGCGGCACGAATGGCCAGCAGGCCGGAATGGAAATAGGTGCCGTCACCCAGGTTCTGGAACACGTGTTTTTCGTGGGTAAAGGGTGACTGGCCGATCCAGGTTGCCCCCTCCCCGCCCATCTGGGTAAAGGTATCGGTTTCTCGATCCATCCAGGTGGCCATGTAATGACAGCCGATACCACCGAGCGCACGACTGCCCTCCGGCACCCTGGTGGAAGTATTGTGCGGGCAGCCGGAACAGAAATGCGGCGTGCGTTCGAGCAGCTCGCGCGGTTCGGCCAGGCTCGCTTCCTTGCCACTCAAAAAGCTCAGACGCTCGCTCAGGCAAGCACTGCTGTAGCCACTCTGAATGCGGGCAGCAATAACCCGTGCCACCATGGCCGGCGTCAGTTCAGCAATGGACGGCAAGAGTTCGGCGCCCTTTTCATCCCGCTTGCCGACAATGCGCGGCGCCTTTTCCGTGCCGTAGAGCTGCTCTTTTAACTGCTCTTCGATCAGGCCACGCTTTTCTTCCACCACCAGCACTTCTTCAAGACCTGTGGCAAATTCGCGCACACCTTCCGGCTCCAGCGGCCAAGGCATGGCCACCTTGTAAAGGCGCAGGCCGATGGCGGCGCATTCGGCTTCATCCAGCCCCAGGTCGGTCAGCGCCTGAACCACATCCAGGTAGGACTTGCCGGTGGTGATGATGCCAAAGCGGGCGTCACTGCTGGAGAAAATCACCCGGTCAAGGCGATTGGCACGGCAAAAGGCTTTCGCCGCATCAAGCTTGTAATGGTGCAGCCGTTCTTCCTGCTGCAACGGCTTGTCGGGCCAGCGGGCGTTAAGACCACCCTCCGGCAGCGTGAAATCCTGCGGCAGAGTGATCTGCACCCGATGCGGATCCAGGTCCGCCGAGATGGAAGAATCCAGTACCTCGGCCAGCGCCTTGAAGCCCACCCAGCAACCGCTGAAACGGGACATGGCCCATCCATAGAGACCGTAATCCAGCATTTCCTGGATGCCGCTGGGGTGCAGTACCAGCATCATCGCATCGCTGAAGGCATAGTCGCTCTGGTGCGGCAGAGTGGAGGATTTGCAGGCGTGGTCGTCACCGGCCACCGCCAGCACGCCACCAAAGCGGGTGCTGCCCGCCGCGTTGGCGTGCTTGAGCAC
>JBFGZM010000404.1:0-3216 GCA_041586815.1 Marinobacterium sp.
GGGGCAGCATCAGCGTGGCTTCCAGTGGTTGTCGAGCGCACCGTCGGCCAGCTGCATCAATAGCAGGGCGCTGAGCCTGGCACGCTCGGTCAGGCTGGAGACCTGCATGTATTCATCGCTGCTGTGTATCTTGCCGCCCTGAACACCCAGGGTATCGATGTTGGGCACGCCGGCGGCGGCGAGGTTGTTTCCATCGCAACAACCCCCGGTGGGCTTCCATTCAAGTGTCATGCCCAACTGGTCGCCGCAATCGCGGGCCAGTTCGAACAGCGCGATATTGGCGTCGGACAAAACTTTTGGTTTGCGACCAAAGCCGCCGTGCAGCTGCAGGCTGAGTCCGTCGCGGGCGTTGATACCGGTGCTGAGGCGCTCCAGCTGATCGAGGCACCAGGATTCGTCTTCCGTTTTTTCGATACGGATATTGAACCGTGCCATGGCCTTGTCCGGCACCACATTTACGGCGCCACCGCCATGAATGAAGCCCGGGTTGATGGTGACGCCGCTACGCTTGCCGTTCAGGTTATCCAGGGCGCTGACAAAGTCGCACAGGGCGCGCACGGCATTGCGCCCCAGATGGTGTTCGCGCCCGGCGTGGGCAGCACGGCCCTGCACTGTAACGCTGAAATTGCCGCTGCCCTTGCGCGCGCCGGCCAGGCCGCCGTCCGGCATGCAGGGTTCGTAGATGAGGCCGAGGTCGCAGCGGGAGGCGGCGTCGCCGATCAGCGGGGCTGAGCCTGGCGAGCCGATCTCCTCGTCCGGGTTGAACAGAATTTCCCAGCCAATCCGCTCGGCGAAGGGGCTGCGTTCCAGTGCTTCGATGGCTTTTAGCATGACCATCAGGCCACCCTTGAGGTCGGCAACGCCGGGGCCGTTAAGGGTGTTGTCGTCAAGCCAGCGCACGGACTGGAAAGGGTGATCCACCGCGAAAACCGTATCCATGTGGCCGCAGAAAAAAACCTGCAGCGGCGCATCGGGGCGCTTTCGGATACGCAGGGCGTCGCCCAGGGGAAATTGTCGCTGCTCGCCCTCTTCGGTGATTACTGTATAGGCTGGTACCGGCAGGACCTCCATTTCACCGCCGAGCACGCTGCAATACAGCTGCAGTCTTTCCCGTACCTGGTTTACACCGGCGGCATTGAGACTGCCGGAATTGATCCCGGCCAGCTCGAGGGTTTGGGACAGCATGGAGTCTCGCTGGCTGTCGAGCCAGTCAAGCCAGGGAGTGTGGGCGGGGTTCGGCGTCATGGTGGTTTCCCCTGCAAGAAGGGCAGCCAGGGTGGCCGCCCGGTATGTCCTGTTCTACTGCTTGGCGAGCACCTGCTCGATCGCCGTTTCCAGTTTTGCCATGGCGTCGCTGATATCCTCGTCGGGAATAATCAGGGAAGGGGTGAAACGCAGCACATTGGGGCCAGCCATCAGGATGAGCAGGCCCTGTTCACGGGCGGCGGCGAGAAACTCGCCGGCCTTGCCGTGCCACTCGTCGACCAGTTCTGCACCGATCAGGAGGCCTGCGCCACGAACCTGCTTGAAGATCCCGAGCCGGTCGCCGATACGCTGCAGGGCGTCGACGAAAAGGCCATGCTTGCGTTTTACACCGGCTAGCAGCGCAGGGTCGCTGACGATTTCCAGTACCTTTGCGGCGACAGCGCAGCCCAGCGGGTTGCCACCAAAGGTGCTGCCGTGGGCGCCAAAGCCAAAACTCTCGGCGATCTTGGCTGTTGTCAGCATGGCGCCGATCGGGAAGCCGCCGCCCAGTCCTTTGGCGCTGGTGAGGATGTCCGGTGTGATGCCCATGCCCATATAGGCGAACAGGTTGCCGGTGCGGCCAACGCCGGTCTGGATTTCATCGTAGATCAGCAGTGCATTGTGCTTGTCGCACAGGGCGCGGACCGCCTGGGCGAATTCCGCCGTCGCCGGGATGATGCCACCCTCGCCGAGAATGGGCTCCATTACCACGGCGCAGGTGCGCTCCGATATAACCGCCTTAAGTGCGTCGATATCGTTGTAAGGCACGTGGGTTATGCCACCGGGGGCCGGTTCGAAGCCCTTGCGGTACTTGGGCTGGCCGCCGACACTGACGGTAAACAGGGTGCGACCGTGGAAGGACTGCTCGAAGGAAATAATCTCGTGCTTGTGCGGGCCGACATTGTCATAGGCATATTTGCGCGCCAGCTTGAAGGCGGCTTCGTTGGCTTCGGCGCCGGAGTTGGCGAAGAAAACTCGCTCGGCAAAGGTCTGCTGCGTCAGCTTTTGGGCCAGTGACAGCGCTGGCTCGTTGGTGTAAACGTTGCTCAGGTGCCAGAGGGTGTCGGCCTGGTCTTTCAGGGTCTTTACCAGAGCAGGGTGGCAGTGCCCCAGCAGATTGACGGCAATGCCGCCGGCCAGGTCTATGTAGTCGCGGCCGTCCTGGTCCCACAGGTGCGAGCCCTGGCCACGCACGGGTACGATGGCCTGGGGGGCGTAGTTGGGCACCATGACTTCGTCAAAGGTTTGCCGGTTGACCGGATTATTGCTCATGACTGTCCTCGTATTCCTTTAAATGTTGCGCAGGTTGCTCAGTTCCCGCACTGCGACGGACAGCATGGGCAGGTCCGGTGTGTCGCTGCTGCGTATTTCACTAAACAGCTGTTGCAGATGTTGCAGGATGGGCCCGCTCTGGGTCTGCCAGGTTTGCAGGCGCTGATCCAGATCATCGCAGTTTTTGATGCCACTGAGTACTGCCGTGCACGCCTGCGCCAGAGCACCATCGACTTCCAGGGACAGGGCGCGGCGGGCCTTGCGCTGCCACAGGTCGCGTTCCGGCAATGCGAGGATCATCTTGCGCAGCGGGCTCAGTTCCAGGTGCTGCTCCAGGGTGAAATAGACGCGACTCGCCGTCTTGCTGTCCTGATCGCTTTTCAGGCATAGCGCCACAATCTCCAGTCCACGGGACAGGTTGGACAGCCCCGCCAGGCGCTGGGCCAGGGCGGTGGGCAACCCGGCGTCCTGCAGGTTCTGGCTATCCTGCTGCAGGCGCTCCTGCTCCGCGCTGTCGAGGTAAGGCACCAGCACTGTACTGACGTCGGTGACGCTGTTGCCGTAGCGTGTCAGCAGGTCGGCGATATCCAGTCGATTGCCATGGGTGCGCAGCAGCCAGAGACTGGTACGCTCAAGCAGGGAATGGATGCGCAACAGCTGGCGGCGGAACAGACTGTCGTCCAGCTGGTATTCGAAGCA
>JBFGZM010000405.1:0-3215 GCA_041586815.1 Marinobacterium sp.
AAACTGGCCGCCGCTCCGGCACCGGCTTCAATCGCCAGACTAAAGCCGAGCTTCTGCAGCTGAATGGCCACTTCGGGGGTGAGCGCAACGCGCTTTTCCCCTTCTTCTATTTCTCTTGGAACGCCTATTTTCATATCGCAGTCTCTCCTTGATCCAGTCGACCGGAAATTAAGATGCTTTAAATATTCTTGTTCAGCAATAGTGCGAAAGGTGCGTAAGGCTACCTGAAAATAGTCCAGAAGCCCTGACTCGTTGCGTCGTCCAAATATCTTATTACTCCACCACTACGGTGCCCTGCGGTGTATCGCCCAGCTCCAGACTGGCACGCTCCACCAGCTCGGCCGGGAGCTCCTTTTGCACCGAAACCCCCAGATCCTTGAACTCTGCCGCCTGCTTGATCAGGTTGCCCTTGCCGCTGTAGAGCTGACCGAAGGCCTTGTCGTAGCTCAGGCGCGCCCGGTCCAGCTGGTTGCCCACCCCCTGCATGCTGGTGAGGAAGCCATTGAGCTTGCTGTAAAATTTTTCGGCCCGGCTGGCCAGCTCCGCCGTGTGCTTGTTCTGATCCTCAAAGCGCCATAGCTGGCGCACGATATTCAGGCTGGTGAGCAGGGTTGTTGGTGTAGCCACCAGCACATTGCGCTCGATGGCGCGCTGGAACAGAGTGTCGTCGTACTTCAGCGCCTCGACATAGGCCGACTCAATGGGAATGAACATGATCACCACTTCCGGCGAATTAAGCCCCGGCAGGCGGAAATAGTCGCGGTCCGCCAGCTCGGCAATGCGATCCCCCACAGCCCTGGCATGGGCGGCAATCGCCTGGCTGCGCACCAGATCACTGTCGGCGTTCACATACTCGGTGTAGGCCACCAGGGAGGTCTTGGCATCAATGATCAGGTGCTTGTTCTGGGGCAGGTAGACGATGGCATCGGGGCGCTGGCGGCCATCCTCGGTGCTGAAGCTCACCTCGCGGCGGTAATCCGTTCCCAGCCGCAGGCCGGAGTTGTCCAGCACGTTCTCAAGCATCAGCTCGCCCCAGTTGCCCTGCACCTTCTTCTGCCCGCGCAGGGCCGTGGTCAGCTTGTCGGCCTGGTCGGTAATTTCCCTGTTGAGCTTCTGCATGTTCTGCAGCTCGGTGCGCAGCTGTACCCGCTGCTCGGCATCCCGGGCGTGGATATCCTCCACCTTGGCCTTGAAACCTTTCATCTCGGTATGCAGCGGGTTCAGCAGGTTAGTGATGCTTTCCTGATTCAGTTCCTTGAACGCCTTGCCCTTGCGCTCCAGTACTTCGCTGGCCAGCTGCTCGAATTCCTTTTTCAGGGATTCACGGCTGTCCTGCAGCAGCTTGAGCTGCTCGACAAAGTTCTGCTGTTTTTCCTCCAGCGAGGTTTTCAGCTCGCTGTGCTGATTCGACAGCTGACCGTAGCGCCCTTCCAGGGCCTTGAGCTCGACCTTGGCCTCTTCCCACCAGCGCTGATAGTTGTCCAGCGCCTGCTGCTTTTCCTCCAGCGAAGATTTAAGTTCGCTGTGCTGGTTGGACAGATGGCCGTAACGCCCTTCCAGGGTCTTGAGCTCGACCTTGGCCTCTTCCCACCAGCGCTGATAGTTGTTCAGCGCCTGCTGTTTTTCCTCCAGCTGGGCCTGGCTGCCCCTGAGCGCTTCCCGCGACTGGTGCTCGGACTGGCGCAACTGGCTGGTTTCCGCTTTTTGTTCCTCGCTGATTCGCTCCTGGACTTCAAGCTGCCGGAGCGCACCGTTACGCTCGGTTTCCAGCCGCACGCAGGCCATATCCAGTGCAGCCTTGTCCTGCATCAGCGTATCCATTGTGGAGCGCTGATCGGCCTGGACACTCTGCAGCCGGGCAAGTTCGGCCCGCGCCATCTCAAGATCCGTATGCAATTGCTGATTGTCGCCCTGTGCACGCCAGCGGGCGATGGCCCAGGCTGCGATAAACGCGAAGATCGGCAAGGCAAACAGGATCGCCGTGGTTTCCATCTAGTAACTCCTCCTTTGGGGCGCGGGGCAACTAAAGTAATGCAGTTGCGCCCGGAGCAGCAATCAAAATAAACAGCATAGAGTATTAACCCGACGCATTATTATATGATGCAAAGCGCAACAGCATGGTGACCCGGTCAAACTCCGCACCACCTGTCCACAATTCAACACGCTAAATGCCAATTGTTACAGGGAGCATGCATGAGCACGCCGGGATACGGATATCTGCTGCAGCATCAAAAAGGACTGCTGGGCATTGCACTGCTGGCGGTATTTTCTGGCAACCTGGGACAGAGCTTTTTTATCGGACTGTTTCAGGCGCCGATCACAGACAAGCTGGGCCTGAGCGCAGGCGAATTTGGCAGCGCCTATGCGGCAGTGACCCTCTGTGCCGGTTTTCTGGTACTCAATATAGGCCCAAGCCTGGACTGGATTGCCCCCAGGCGCTTTGCGCTGATGGTACTGGGCGGCATGATCAGCGGCATTATGCTGCTGACGCTGTCGCCCTGGTTCCTGCCGGCCCTCGTTGGGCTCGGGCTGGTGCGCCTGTGCGGCCAGGGTCTGTTCACGCACCTGGGCAACACTCTGGCCGGACGTGAATTTACCGTTGCCCGGGGCCGCGCGCTAGGGCTGGTCAGCCTGGGAGTCCCCCTGGGAGAAATGCTGCTCCCGCCCCTGGTGGCGCTGGTACTGCTGGTGCTGGGCTGGCAGGCACTATGGTGGAGCTTTGTCGGCGTACTGGTACTCGCCTGGCTCGTGCTGATGACCCTCCTGCCCTGGCCCGCCGCACCGGCTGCCCGTCCCACACGCAACCAGCCGCGCAATGGGCCAAGGCCGCTGCGCGAGGCCCGCTTCTGGCGCCTGCTGCCACTGCTGATGGCGCTGCCCATCACCATGACCGGCATTTTCATTTTTCAGGCGCAGATGACCCGGGACTTTGGCGCCTCCCTCACCACCTATGCCCTGGCGCTCACGGCCATGGGCGCTGCCCGGTTACCCGGCGCACTGCTGGCAGGACGCTGGGTGGACCAGATAGGCCCGCATCGCATCGCCCGGCTGTTTATCCTGCCCTTCGCGCTGGCACTGTTGCTGGCGCTGATCATCGGTGGCGATACCGGTATCTGGCTGCTGCTGATCGGCGGCGGTCTGACCATGGGCATGCAGGAGCCGGTGGTCAACAGCCTGCTGGTGAACCTCTGGGGCGGCGAGAATCTTGGCCGGGT
>JBFGZM010000406.1:0-3214 GCA_041586815.1 Marinobacterium sp.
CATACATATAACACTTCATCCACCACCGCCCCGGTAGCGACCCCGGGGCGGTGACTGACCCGACAACAGGAGATTTCCATGCCACGCCTGTGTGCCAATCTGTCCATGCTGTTTACCGAGCATGATTTTCTCGAGCGCTTTGATGCCGCCGCCAGAGCGGGCTTTAGCGGCGTCGAGTACCTGTTCCCCTATGATTTCGCCGCAACGGACATCAAGGCGAAGCTCGAATCCAGCGGCCTGACCCAGGTTCTGTTTAATCTGCCCGCCGGTGACTGGAATGCGGGCGAGCGCGGTATCGCCTGCCACCCGGACCGGACCGAAGAGTTCCGTGCCGGTGTGCAGCGCGCCATTGATTACGCCCGGGTGCTGGGCAATCGTCAGGTCAATTGCCTGGCAGGCATTCAGCCCGCCGGCATCAGCACCGATCAGGCCCGCGACACCTTTGTGGCCAACCTGAAGTACGCTGCCGCCGAGCTGGAAAAAGAAGGGATCCGGCTGGTGATGGAAGCGATCAATACCCGCGATATTCCAGGCTTCTTCCTCAATACCACCGCCCAGGCGCTGACCATTCGTGATGAAGTCGGCAGCAGCAACCTGAGCCTGCAGTACGACATCTACCATATGCAGATCATGGAAGGCGACCTTGCGCGCACCATCGAGGCCAACCTCGGCGCTATCAACCACATACAACTGGCGGACAACCCGGGCAGGCATGAGCCTGGCACCGGCGAGATCAACTACAAATTCCTGTTCAACTTCATCGACACCCTGGGATATGACGGCTGGATCGGCTGCGAATACAAGCCCGCCACCAGCACAGAGGCCGGTCTTGGCTGGATGAAAGACCACAACATCACCTAACAAGACTGTGGGAGCTCGCTCCGCGAGCGAACCCCGGTGGCATGGGGTGATTCGCCCACAGAGTGGGCTCCTGCAACAGCATCAGACGACGGAGAACGCAGATGGCACGTATAGGATTTATCGGTACCGGCATCATGGGCAAGCCCATGGCAGAAAACTTGCAAAAAGCAGGCCACAGTCTTTATTTTTCCGAACACCACTCCAAAGCCCCGGCGGACCTGCTGGGTGCAAACGGCACCGCCCTGCCCAGCCCCAGGGCCGTGGCACAAGAGTCCGAGTTCATCATTCTGATGGTACCCGACACTCCCCAGGTTGAAGCGGTACTGTTCGGCGCCGAAGGCGTGGCCGAGGGCGCTGGCACCGGCAAGATCGTTATCGACATGAGCTCGATCTCTCCCATCGCCACCAAGGAATTTGCAGCCCGCATCAACGAAACGGGCGCCGAGTACATCGATGCGCCGGTATCCGGCGGTGAAGTGGGTGCCAAGGCCGCCAGCCTGACCATCATGGTGGGCGGCAGCGAGGCGGCGTTTGAGCGCGCCAAGCCGCTGTTCGATGTGATGGGCAAGAACATCACCCTGGTGGGCGGCAATGGCGATGGTCAGACTACCAAGGTGGCCAACCAGATCATCGTCGCACTGAACATCCAGGCGGTATCCGAAGCCCTGCTGTTCGCCTCCAGGGCAGGCGCGGATCCTGCCAAGGTGCGTGAGGCGCTGATGGGTGGCTTTGCGTCCTCCAGGATCCTGGAGGTGCACGGCGAACGCATGGTCAAGGGCACCTTTGATCCGGGGTTCAAGATCTGCCTGCACCAGAAGGACCTGAACCTGGCCCTGGAAGGCGCCCGGGCGCTCAAGCTTAACCTGCCCAACACCGCCAGTGCACAGCAGAACTTCAGCACCTGCGCAGCCCTTGGCGGTGAAAACTGGGATCACTCAGCCATGATCAAGGCCCTGGAACACATGGCGAACCATTCGATTCGCGATTGATACGGGAGAACTGGGGCTACCCCACGACGGCGATGATTAAAGCCCTGGAGCACCTGGCCAACCACTCCATTCGCGATTGATACGGGAGAACTGGGGCTACCCCACGGCGGCGATGATTAAAGCCCTGGAGCACCTGGCGAACCATTCGATTCGCGATTGATACGGGAAAACTGGGGCTACCCCACGGCGGCGATGATTAAGGCCCTGGAGCACCAGGCCAACCACTCCATTCGCGATTGATGCACTTGGACTTAAGCTATTCCAAGGCGGCGATGATCAAAGCCCTGGAGCATATGGCCAACCACTTCATTTGCGATTGAGGCAAGCGCCGTCTGACCTGTTCGCCATCCAAAAAAAACAGGCGCCGGGATTTCCCCGGCGCCTGTAAGTTTTGTCAGACCCTTCTGGCTTTTTTCGGGCACGGATCCACGCACTGGCTCGCGCCGGAGATACCTGAACGTACCGGGCTTAGACCCGGTTTTTTCGTTCTGCGAGCAACAGGGGTAGCGGCCGCCGGCAGCGCAGCTGAACTAAACTTCAGTTACCAGGTGAGCGCAGGAGAAAACCCATGCCAATCGCCACGACCCTCAACGAGCAGCTGCAGCGGTATGCCATTCTGTTCGAATACCACCATCACAGCCACAGCCCATCCAGTGCCCGAATTGCGGAGGCCGCCCAGGTGCCGGGACACCGGCTGGCAAAATCCGTGGTACTCAAGCGCCAGGACGACAGCTACCTGATGATCGTGCTGCCCGCCGATCACCGGGTACAGCTTGGGCAACTGCACCGCCTGCTGGGCGAAACGGTCGGCCTTGCCACCGAAACCGAAGTGCGCGGGATCTTCACCGATTGCGACCCCGGAGCCGTGGTCCCTACCGGTGGCGCCTACGGCCTCAAGACCCTGATTGACCGCCACCTGCTGGCAGAAGCCGAGGTCTATATCGAATCCGGCGATCACCAGAACCTGCTGCGCCTGTCAGGACCTGAGTTTCGCCGGCTGATGGCAGGCGCCGAGGCGGTAGATGCTTCTCGGCATCTGTAGCCCCACCACCTTACCTGCTTCACCGCAGCCCCAGGTGAGAATGGAAGATTAGCTGTACAGCCGGCTATCGAGCCAGGCGGTAATCTGCGCGGCGGGCAACGCCCCCACCTTGGTATTCACAACCTCGCCGTCGCGCAGCAGCATCAGTGTTGGCAGACCGCGAATGCCCATCCGGGCCGTGATCTGCGGGTTGTCATCAACGTTCAGCTTCACGAAACGCACCTTGCCCGCATAGGTCTGGGCCATACTGGCGATGACCGGCGCCACATCCTGGCACGGCTTGCACCAAGGCGCCCAGAAATCGACGACCACCGGCAGCTCG
>JBFGZM010000407.1:0-3206 GCA_041586815.1 Marinobacterium sp.
GACACTCAAAGCCTCTGGAGCAAAGCCGATAAACAGGCAGGGTTAAAAGTCGATGGAGTCCACCCAGAGCTGCTCTTCCGGATCCAGATAAAGCTGTTCGTGCAGCTTCATGGCCCAGTCTTCGCAGCCAATAAAAGTATCGAGCAGGGCAATGGCCAGAACGCGCGCTGCCGGTGTCGAACTCCAGACGGCCGTCGTGAGACAGCGCCAGTGGTGAGGGTCGCGTTTCTTGGGATGAAGAATCTGCTTCAGGCAGACCTCACACAGCATAACGCAGTGCTCAAAATTGGCCGGTGTCTCCACCGGCGGCACTTCAAACACCTTGAGACTGACACCCTGGCTGTCACACAGCTCGCAGTGGGCGCCACAACGGCGTATAAGATCCTTGCCAAAAACCGACAGCCCATGCTGCTGTCGCTCGTGATACCTTTCCTGTACGCGGGACATCGGACTGGCCCCCTGTGAAAGTCTGCCTCAATCATAGACCAGCCAGGCCAGGCTTGCGCAACCATGGCGCCATGCTGCACGGCTCGATCAGGCGGCAAAGGTCATGGCCCTCAGCTGCTAGAACCCCCGCGCCGATGAGGTGCTGCGCCTGGGATCGGCACCACCATGGAAGGTGCCGTCTTCGGTCACCATGATGCTCTGGATCGCCCCCATGGCAGCCTGCTGCGACACCTTGTGCCCCATACCTTCAAGCAACTGAACGGTATCCGGGCTGATGCCCTCCTCCACCCGGATTTCATCCGGCAACCACTGGTGATGTACACGGGGTGCATTCACCGCTGCCTGAATATTGAGGTTATGGTCTATCACGTTCAACAGCACCTGCAGCGTGGTGGTGATAATGCGCGAGCCGCCGGGGCTGCCGGTAACCAGGAAGTTTTTGCCATCTTTCTGCACAATGGTCGGCGACATGGAACTGAGCATGCGCTTGTCGGGCTCGATCTTGTTTGCCTCGCCGCCGATCAGGCCATAGGCATTCGGTACGCCAGGCTTGGCACTGAAGTCATCCATTTCGTTGTTCAGCAGAAAGCCCGCGCCATCCACCACAATGTGAGATCCGTAGCTGAAGTTGATGGTGTAGGTGTTGGACACTGCATTACCAAATTTGTCGACCACCGAAAAGTGGGTCGTCTCATTGCTCTCGTAGGGCACCGGATTGCCGGGCTTGAGACCGGCGCTGTCGGTGGCTTTGAGTGGATCGATACCCTCGCGCAGCTGTGCGGCATAGTCCTTGGACGTGAGTCCGGCCACCGGAACCTTCACGAAATCCGTGTCGCCCAGGTATTCGGAACGATCAGCATAGGCCCGCTTCATGGCCTCGGCCATCAGATGAATGGTGGCCGCCGAGTTGTGTCCCTTTTCGGCAATCGGATAGCCCTCCAGCATGTTAAGAATCTGCACCACATGGGTACCACCGGAGCTGGGCGGGCTCATGGAGTAGACATCATAACCGCGGTAGTTGCCATGCACTGGCACCCGCACAGCCGGCGCATAGTTTTTGAGATCCTCATGGCTGATCAGGCCACCACCGCGCTGCATCTGTGCCACGATCAGGTCGGCGGTTTCTCCTTCATAGAAGCCCTTTGCGCCCTGGGTTGCGATCCGCTTGAGCGTGGCCGCCAGATCCTTTTGTACGAACAGCTCGCCAGGCTCATACAGACTGCCATCAGGCTTGAAAAACACCCTGGCACTGGACTCGAACTGGCGCAGCCTTTCGGCCCGCTCGCGAATACCCTCACTGAAGCGCGACGGTATCACAAAACCCTCGTTGGCCAGCCGGATGGCCGGGGCCAGCGCATCGGCCAGTGACAGGGTGCCGTACTTCTCCAGTGCCAGCACCAGGCCAGCAACGGTTCCCGGCACTCCGGCCGCCTTGTGGGAATAGCGGCTGAGATCACTGTCGACATTGCCATCCGGGTCAAGAAACATGTCGCGGCTTGCCGCGGCGGGGGCCTTTTCGCGGTAGTCGATGGCCACCACCTCGCCGGCACTTTCGGAGGACACCAGCATAAAGCCGCCGCCACCGATATTGCCCGAGCGCGGCTGTGTGACGGCCAGGGCAAAAGCCGCCGTGACTGCCGCATCAATGGCATTACCGCCATTTTCCAGCACTTTTAGCGCTTCGTCGGTGGCCAGGTAGTGACTCGTGACCACCATGCCATTACGGGCATCGACCGGTATGCTGCGATCCCCCTCCAGAATGGCCTCGGCCTCGGCTTCGATGGCAGGCAACAGGCACAGTGATACACCGAGCACGCATGAGGCCAAGCCGGCGCGGTGCGAAAAAATGGAAAAGGTCGCTTGTATTCCGGGAGAAAAGAGCATCGATACGTCCTTGATTGACTGTTGTTCTGCGAGGCCCGTATCCACGGACAGCTCACAGTGTAGTCACAAGGCCAGAATAGTCGCAACGTTGGCAGCACTGCAGGTTACAGCAAGCGGGGTATTCGCTGGCATCACCACCGAATGTTGCTGAATCAGGCACGCGGCCCGCACTGTGCAAGCTCTGGCACAGAATCCCGCCAGAGCCTGCGCCTGCAGGCAATCACTCAAACAGGGGGAACTGCTCGGCAATGTTTGAACCGGTAAAGCTCGCCACCCAGCCGGCCGGGTCATTGAACAGACGAATGGCCGAAAAGCGCGGCTGCGGCCCCATGTCGAACCAGTGGGTGGTATTGGCCGGTACGGAGATGAGGTCGTTCTGGCAGCACAGCACCTGGTAGACCCTGGCATCCACATGCAGGTAAAACATGCCCTGGCCTGCCACGAAGAAACGTACCTCATCCTCCGAATGGGTATGTTCGGACAGGAACTTCTGTCGGAACTCGTCCTTCTGCGGATGATCCGCGGACATGTTCACCACATCCACGGTGACATAGCCGCCGCTGCGCTTGAGGCTGTCGATCTGCTCGGCATAGGCGGCGATAATCTCGTCGCTGCTCATTTGCGGCGTTACCTCGAACGCCGCCTGCCAGCGCTCGAAATTGACCCCGATGCCCGCCAGTACGGCAGTGATTTCATTGCCCTGTTCGCTGTGCAGCAGCACCTGCTGCGGATTATCGTCGGCGTAAACTGTGATGGCACTCATGCTAAAAATCCTCAACCGCGGTTTACAGGGAAATATCGTCAAAACGGGAAACAACCGCATGCTGCGGCGCCACCGGCTGCTCGTCCCGGGCCACCAGGCAGGTGCGAAGCCC
>JBFGZM010000408.1:0-3205 GCA_041586815.1 Marinobacterium sp.
ACCTCATCACCGGGCTTGAAGTTTGCAACCAGGCTCGCTCCGCGTTCAGCCGATATTTCCGCCGCACGCAGCACGCCGCTGATACCCTCCGCCAGCTGCAGGGTGACCTGCTTGGCGTCGACATCCGATACGGTGCCGGTCACCAGGCTGCCCTTGCCGTACTGGGCCACATACTCACCAAAGGGATCACCGGCCAGTTGCTTGACGCCCAGCGAAATGCGTTCACGCTCGGTATCCACAGACAGGAGTATCGCACTCAGGTCATCCCCCTTGTTGAGGGTTTTGGCGACCTGCTCGCCCGGCAAGTCCCAGGACAGATCGGACAGATGCACCAGGCCATCAATACCGCCGTCCAGGCCGATAAAGACCCCAAAGTCGGTGATGGAACGGATTTTTCCGCTCAGGGTGTCACCCTTGGTGTAACGACTGGCAAAGGCCTGCCACGGGTTGTCGCGGCACTGTTTCATACCCAGCGAAATACGCCGGCGTTCGGTGTCGATATCGAGCACCATGACTTCGATTTCGTCGCCGACCTGCACCACCTTGGAGGGGTGCACGTTCTTGTTGGTCCAGTCCATTTCCGACACATGTACCAGACCTTCGACCCCGGCTTCAATCTCTGCAAAGCAGCCGTAATCGGCCACATTGGTCACCCGCGCCATTGAACGCGAGCCCACGGCATGACCGTCCATCAGCGTCAGCCAGGGGTCCTCGCTCAGCTGTTTCAGCCCCAGGGATACGCGATTGCGTTCGGTATCGAATCTCAGCACCTTGACGTCAATCTCATCACCGACCTGCAGCACTTCGCTCGGGTGCTTGACCCGCTTCCAGGCGATGTCGGTAATGTGCAGTAGCCCATCGAGACCACCAAGATCAATGAAGGCACCGTAGTCGGTCAGGTTCTTGACGATACCCTTGAGGACAATGCCTTCCTTGAGCCGCGACATCAGCTTGTCGCGCTCCTCGTTGTAGGATGCCTGCAATACGGCACGACGGGACACCACGATGTTGTTGCGTTTGGCATCAAGCTTGACCAGCTTGAACTCAAGCTCGATACCTTCAAGATGAGCCGTGTCACGAACGGGGCGAATATCGACCAGCGAGCCCGGCAGAAAGGCCTGGACAGAATCCAGGTCGACGGTAAAGCCGCCACGCACCTTGCCAACGATCATGCCCTTGACGATCTCGTCCTGCTCGAACGCCTGTTCCAGCAGATTCCAGCGTTCGGCACGCTTGGCCTTCTCTCGCGACAGCATGGTGGCACCAAAGCCGTCTTCTACCGCTTCGAGCGCCACCTGCACCGTATCGCCAATACTGATACTCAGATCGCCATGCTCGTCCAGGAACTGCTCCCTGGGAATAAAGCCTTCGGACTTGAGGCCCGCATGGACCATGACGAAGTCATTTTCAATGGAGACAACTGTTCCGGTGACGATGGAGCCAGGCGCCATCTTCAGGTCTTTGAGGCTCTCCTCAAAAAGTTCGGCAAAACTTTCGCTCATTACCGCCCCATCCTCACTAAACAGAAGCCTACCAGGTCAAACCCTTGTGTCTGGCCTGATCCAGAACCACGCTCAGAACCTCATCGATACTCATCCGGGTCGAGTCAAGAATCACCGCGTCAGCCGCGGGTTTCAGCGGCGCTACTGCGCGATTCATATCACGGTCGTCACGTGCTTGAATATCAACCAATATCGTTTCAAGGCTAGCACCGAGACCCTTATTTATCAACTGGTTATAACGCCGGCGCGCGCGTTCCTGCGCACTGGCATCCAGATAGATTTTAAGCTCGGCAGCGGGGAACACCACCGTACCCATGTCCCGCCCGTCCGCGATTAGCCCCGGGGCCTCGCAAAATGCACGCTGACGCTCCAGCAAAGCCTCGCGCACCGGCCCGATAGCCGCCACCTGGGACGCATCAGCGCCGGCTTCTTCAGTGCGAATCTGCTTGGTGACTTCCTCGCCTTCCAGCAGCACCTGAACCTCGCTTTCTTCGCCGCGCGGGACAAACTTCACATCCAGATGCGCCGCCAGTACCACCAGAGCCTCCACATCGTCCAGCGCGACACCGTGGTGCCGGGCCGCCAGTGCAGTCAACCGATACAGGGCACCGCTGTCCAGCAAATGCCAACCCAGCTGGCGCGCCAGCAAACGACAGATAGTCCCCTTGCCGGAACCACTTGGGCCATCAATGCTGATTACCGGCGTGCTCAATTGCTTCGAGACCATCAGCCTCCCTCCTTACCTATTCTGAACCCCGCCTGGCAGGCGAGGGCAACAAATTCCGGGAATGCGGCCTCAAGACAGGCGCATTCCGCTATGTGTATTTCACCGTTTGCGCGCAGGGATGCGACGGCAAAGGCCATGGCTACGCGATAGTCACCGTCGGCACTGAGTGCACCACCGCCGATGGCTCCGCCACGAACGCAGACACTGTCAGCACCCACCAGGGCTTCGACGCCCAGCGTCGCCAGCCCCGCCACCAGCGTTTCCAATAGCGTATCCATGCCATGACGCAGATCGGCTACGCCGCGGAACCAGGTTGTGCCCTCGGCACAGGCTGAGGCAATCATCAGCAGCGGCAATTCATCGCTGGCCCGTGCCAGCAGTGCGGCCGGGACTTCGATCGCCCTCAGCGGCCGGTAGCGCACGCGGATATCCGCCACCGGCTCACCGCCGGCACAGCTCTCCTGCTCGAAGACGATATCCGCGCCCATCAGGCGCAGAATCTCGATCAGTCCGGTACGCGTCGGATTAATGCCAACACGCGCAAGCAATAGCTCTGAATCCGGAGCGATCACCGCCCCGACGATAAAGAACGCCGCCAGAGACATATCCCCCGGCACATCAATCCGGGTCGCCTTGAGCGAGCTGCCTCCCTGCACTGCGACCCGCCCCGCTGCGTGTTCCAGCGTATAGCCAAGCCCCTGCAGCATCCGCTCGGTATGATCACGGGACGGCGCAGGCTCGCTTACGGTAGTGCTGCCCGCAGCGTAGAGCCCTGCCAGCAGCAGTGCTGACTTCACCTGGGCACTGGGCACCGGCAGCCGGTGATCCACGCCGTGGAGCGACTGCCCACCACGGATGCGCAGCGGCGGCAGCCCGCCATCCGCAGTTTCAATATCAGCCCCCATCCGGCGCAATGGCCGTACCACTTGCTCCATGGGCCAGCACGATAGCGACAGGTCCCCCGTCAGCTCGGTAT
>JBFGZM010000409.1:0-3180 GCA_041586815.1 Marinobacterium sp.
GCGGCCACCGGGCTCCCCGTCTGCCTGATGCACATGCAGGGCAATACGCCCGCGGACATGCAGCTGGCGCCGCACTATGACGATATCATTGCCGAGGTCAGTGACTTTTTTCATCAGCGGGTTGCTGCCTGCGAACGGGCGGGTATCGGCCGTGAGCGAATCCTGCTGGACCCGGGCTTTGGTTTTGGCAAGACGCTGGATCACAACCTGCGCCTGTTAAACCGGATGCAGCGGCTGGAGTCGCAGGGCTTGCCGCTGCTGGTTGGAACTTCGCGCAAGAGCATGATTGGCCAGGCGCTGGACCGCCCTGTGGATCAGCGTCTGGCAGGAAGTCTTGCAACTGCCGTAATGGCGACCGAGCGGGGCGCCAGGATTATTCGCGTACATGATGTCGCGGTCACGGTGGATGCGGTGCGCATGGTCGAGGCTGTGATGATGGAATCAAAGGGAGAACAGGCGTGACGAAACGTTATTTTGGCACGGACGGCATACGCGGCAAGGTTGGGCAGCATCCGATAACACCGGACTTCGTGCTCAAGCTGGGATGGGCGGCCGGCAAGGTGTTTGCCCGTTCCGGGCAGAGCCGCATCCTTATAGGCAAGGACACTCGCATTTCAGGTTACATGTTCGAGTCGGCACTGGAGGCTGGGCTTTCGGCCGCCGGCGTGGATGTACTGCTGACTGGCCCCATGCCGACGCCGGCCATTGCTTATCTGACCAAAACCTTTCGTGCCGACGCAGGTATTGTGATCAGTGCGTCCCATAACCCGTTCTACGACAACGGCATCAAGTTCTTCTCGGCTCAGGGCACCAAGCTGCCGGATGAGGTAGAACAGGCGATTGAAGCCCAGATGGATATCGCCATGTCCACCGTGGAGTCCCATGAGCTGGGCAAGGCCCGTCGTATCGATGATGCTGCCGGGCGTTATATCGAGTTCTGCAAGGGGACCGTGAGCGGTGCCCTGAGCCTCAAGGGCCTGCGCATTGTGCTGGATTGTGCCAACGGGGCGACCTACCACGTTGCACCCCAGGTGTTCGAGGAACTCGGTGCCCGTGTCATCCGCATGGCGACGTCTCCGGACGGGATCAACATCAATGACCACTGCGGTGCGACGGACCCGGCGGCACTGCAGCAGCGCGTGCTGGCAGAGAAGGCGGATATCGGTATCGCGCTCGATGGCGACGGTGATCGAGTGATCCTGGTGGATGCCGCTGGCGAGGTGGTGGATGGCGATGAAATTCTGTTTATTATCGCCCGCCAGATGCAACTGCATGGTCGCCTGGTCGGTGGTGTTGTCGGCACCTTGATGAGCAACTACGGGCTGGAGCTGGCATTGCAGCGAGCCGAGATACCCTTTGTACGGGCCAGGGTGGGCGACCGTTATGTACTGGAAGAGCTCGATCGCAGGGACTGGTTCCTCGGTGCCGAGAATTCCGGCCATGTGGTCTGTCGGCACCTGACCAGCACGGGCGATGGTATCGTGGCCGGGCTGCAGGTGCTCAAGGCCATGGTGGAGAGTGGTGATACCCTGGCGCAACTCAAGGCCGGGATGAGCAAGATGCCGCAGGAAATGATCAATGTACGTGTCGCCCGGCGAGTAGAAATCGACGGTGTCGCCACGATAGACGCTGCGGTAGCGAGAGCGGAGGCTGCTCTGGGGAACTCAGGCCGGGTGCTGCTGCGGCCGTCCGGTACGGAGCCGGTGGTGCGGGTCATGATCGAGGGTGAGGATGGGGATCTTGTGGCACGCCTTTGTCGCGAGCTGGCGGATGATGTGGAAAAAGCCTTGCAGGCGCTTGTATCTTAAAGTCGCCTCGGTTAATATTTGCGCCTCTTTCGAGAGGGGATACCGATGCGTAAGAGTATCGTGGCTGGAAACTGGAAGATGAACGGCAACCTGGCAGCGAATGCTGAACTGGTCAAGGGTCTTCTGAGTACCACTTCCGGCGGCGACAGCCTCGACGTTTTGGTCTGCCCGCCCGCGGTGTATTTGTCGCAGGTCGCAGCACTGCTGCAAGGCAGTGAGATTGCACTGGGTGCACAGAACGCATCCGCTTTCGAAAAGGGCGCATTTACCGGCGAAGTTTCGCTGAGCATGCTTGCCGAGTTCGATGTCCAGTATGTGATTCTGGGTCATTCCGAACGTCGTGCGCTGTTTGGTGAAGATGACTCGCAGGTAGCTGACAAGTTTCTCGCTGCTGTGGCTGCAGGTTTCACGCCGATTGTTTGTGTCGGGGAAACGCTGGAAGAACGTCAGGCAGGCAAAACGCTGGATGTTGTGGGTCGTCAGCTCAGAGCGATACTTGATGTCGCTGATATGACCACCCTTGCAGATGCAGTTGTTGCGTACGAGCCAGTCTGGGCAATCGGTACGGGGCTGACGGCTACGCCGGATCAGGCGCAGGAAGTGCATCAGGCGCTGCGTGCACTGATTGCCGAGTACGACGCCGCAGCGGCGCTCAAGGTTAGAATTTTGTACGGCGGCAGCGTCACTGCCGACAGCGCGGCGCAGTTGTTTGCGCAGCCTGATATAGATGGCGGTCTGGTAGGTGGTGCCTCTTTGAAGGCAAAAGATTTTCTTGCGATCTGCAGTGCTGCTGCAGGCGCATCGGCAAATGGTTGATTAAATGGAAACTCTGGTTCTGGTTGCACACGTGCTGCTCGCCGCTGCGATTATCGCTCTGGTGTTGCTGCAGCAGGGTAAAGGTGCAGAAGCCGGCGCTGCCTTCGGTGGTGGTGCTTCCCAGACCGTTTTCGGCAGCCAGGGTAACAGCAGTTTCCTGGGCCGGATGACCGCGGTAATGGCGGTGGGTCTGTTTGTGACCAGTTTTGTTTTGGCCGTGTTCGCAAAGGACAAGGCCGAAACGGTTGGTGATGCTGGTATTCCAGCACCGGCCGTGATCGAGAGCAGTGCGGCTGAGCCGCAACTGCCGGTACTGGAAAGTGCGCCTGAGCCTGCGGCTGATGCCGACGTGCCCAGCGCCGAGTAAGTACCAACCTGGTGTAGCCCAAGTGGTGGAATTGGTAGACACGCTATCTTGAGGGGGTAGTGTCCCTAGGACGTGCCGGTTCGAGTCCGGCCTTGGGCACCATATTGAAAGAAAGACAGAACGCGTGTATCATAGCGCACCTGTTTGTTGCGGGGTGGAGCAGTCTGGTAGCTCGTCGGGCTCATAACC
>JBFGZM010000410.1:0-3176 GCA_041586815.1 Marinobacterium sp.
ACGCCGATGGAGGCGTACCACATGCAGGGCAAATCCTACGACTGCGGCAACAAGCTGGGCTACCTTCAGGCCAACATGGTGTACGGCCTGCAGAACCCGCAAACAGGCGCAGGCCTGCGCGAGTTTCTCAAGCAGCAGCTGGCTGAATAACGGTTCGCTCGCGCAGCGGGCTCCTGCAGGTTGCAGCAGGTTTGCAGGAACCCGGTCTCCGGGTGAACAAACAGGGCCCCAGCAGCCTGCAGGACTTAACACTGACTTGCTGCGGAAAAACCGGTTGTGGTTATTCTTCAGGCTCGTTTTTGTTAAACAGATCCACGAGCCGCCTCGAAAGAGCTCAACAGCCACCTCAATACGGCCTTACTCTCGCGACGACAGATCAATCCCGGCAGGCCGCTAGCGGGCAGCGTAGTAGCCTTTGAACCAGCGGGCAAAATGCCCGATCCCTTCCTCCAGCCCAATCGCCGGGCTAAAGCCCGTCTGACTGCGCAGTGCATCAGTCGAGGCCCAGGTGCGTGCCACATCACCCGGCTGCATGGGCAGGAAGTTTTTACGTGCCTCCACACCCAGGGCGGCTTCCAGTGTGCGGATAAAGTCCAGCAGGCCCACAGGCTGGCCCGCCCCTATATTGAAAACCCGGTACGGTGCCGAACTCTGGCCTCGGCTGCCCTGCTCAGGCGTCCAGTCCGGCTGAGCCACCGGCACCTGATCCAGCACACGTACCACACCCTCGACGATATCGTCGATATAGGTAAAATCGCGGCTCATGTCGCCCTGGTTATAGACATCGATTGCCTCCCCGGCACAGATAGCGCGGGCAAACTTGATCGGCGCCATATCCGGGCGACCCCAGGGACCGTAAACGGTAAAGAAACGCAGCCCTGTGGCGGGCAGACCGTAAAGATGGGAGTAGGAGTGCGTTAGCAGCTCGCCGGATTTCTTGGTGGCAGCGTAAAGGGACACCGGATGATCCACCGCATCCGTCTCGCAGAACGGCACCCGGGTATTAAGCCCGTAGACCGAGCTGGAAGAGGCATAGACCAGGTGCGCCACCTGCTGCGAGCGACACCCTTCCAGCACATTGAGCAGACCGGCAAGATTGGCATCGACATAGGCATGGGGGTTTTCCAGCGAATAACGAACCCCCGCCTGGGCCGCAAGATGAATTACCCGATCAAAGTGCTGGCCGGCAAAGAGCCTTTCCATTGCCTGCCGATCCGCCAGATCGGCGCCCACAAAGCGAAAGCCTGACGCCGGCCCAAGCAAGTCCAGGCGTGCGCGCTTGAGCGCCGGGTCATAATAGTCATTCAGACTGTCCAGCCCCAGTACCTGCCAGCCGTCACACAGCAGCCGCCTGGCCACATGGAACCCGATAAAACCGGCAACTCCGGTGATTAGAACGTTCATCCGCCAACCCTTGACCCAACTCATCCGGAAGAGACTCCCGCGCCCCCGCCTTTGCACCGCACTATATCACTAACTGACAGCGCAGCTCAGGCCGCATCAAGAAACTGCAATCTAAAACCGGCAGACTCTGGGCATCGTGTTGCGGTACGGTTAGTCTTCTGAAAATCTCTGTTTCAATGCGGGAAAGCTATGAAAATCACGGTATTTGGCAGTGGCTATGTCGGCCTGGTCACCGGAACCTGCCTGGCGGACGTCGGCCATGATGTTCTGTGTATTGATGTTGATCGAGCCAAGATTGAGGGCCTGAACCAGGGTGAGTTACCCATCTACGAGCCAGGCCTGGGCGCCATGCTCAAGCGCAATCACAGCGAAGGCCGATTGCAGTTCAGCACCTCGGCACAGCGCGGCGTGGCTCATGGTCAGCTGCAGTTTATCGCCGTGGGAACACCGCCCGACGATGATGGCTCTGCAGACCTGCGTCATGTACTGGCAGTAGCGCGCACCATCGGTACTCACATGACCGAATACAAGGTGGTGGTCGACAAGTCCACGGTACCGGTGGGTACCGCCGACAGGGTCAGGGGCGAGATTCAAACCACCCTGACCGAGCGCCGGACCGAGCTTGAATTCGATGTCTGCTCCAATCCCGAGTTCCTGAAAGAAGGCGCGGCCATCGAGGACTTCACCAAGGCCTCCCGCATCGTTATCGGAACCGACAGCGAGCAGGTGCGCGGTCTGATGCGTGAATGCTACGGCCCCTACAACCGCAACCGCGACAAGCTGATGTTCATGGATCTGCGCGCCGCCGAACTCACCAAGTATGCCGCCAATGCCATGCTCGCCACCAAGATCAGCTTTATGAACGAACTGGCGCAGCTGGCAGAGCGCCTGGGCGTGGATATCGAACAGGTTCGCCAGGGGATCGGCTCGGACCCCCGTATCGGCTACCACTTCATCTATCCCGGTTGCGGCTACGGCGGCTCCTGCTTTCCCAAGGACGTCAAGGCCCTTGCCCGTACCGCGCTGAGCGTTGGCCACGACGCACCCTTGCTGAACGCCGTCGAGCAGGTTAACCGGCATCAGAAGCAGGCCCTGTTCCAGAAGCTGCAACAGGGACTTGGCAACGACCTGCGCGGCAAGCGCATAGCCATCTGGGGGCTCGCCTTCAAACCCAACACCGATGACATGCGCGAAGCCCCGAGCCGGACCCTGATGGAAGCTCTCTGGGACGCCGGTGCCAGTGTCAGCGCCTATGACCCCGAAGCGCTGAACGAATGTCATCGCATCTACGGCAAACGCGCCGACCTCAACCTGGCCGCCACCCGTGAACTGGCGGTGGAAGATGCCGATGCGCTGGTGATCTGCACCGAATGGAAGTCCTTTCGCACCCTGGACTTCGCCTGGCTCAAGACCCAGCTGCGCACCCCGTTGATCGTCGATGGACGCAACCTCTACGCTCCCCAGGATGTACGCAAGGCAGGACTGGCTTACTACGCCGTTGGCCGGGGAGATTCACTGCAGGTTATGCCCACCCCCTAGGCAGCGGACACTCGAAGGGGGACCGCCAGGGATGGCGGAAATCCTGACGTCGCAGGAGCAATCGTCAGGGGACCGCCAGGGATGGCGGAAATGGCATTTGGGAAGGAGGCAAGAATGCCAAAATACGCCCCTGTCTAATCCCTGCTCCTGTGCATCCGTGCACCCGCAGGATATATACGTCCCTGAATAATCCCTGCTCCTGTGCATCCGTGCACCCGCAGGATATATACGCC
>JBFGZM010000411.1:0-3160 GCA_041586815.1 Marinobacterium sp.
CGCCTCGGGTGGACCCACCTGGGTTCCTGGGTGGTGTCCGAGGCGACGGCGCCGGGGGCCGGTTTTCACGATGTCTACACCCAGCAGGAAGCCGCCCAGGCTTTCCGTGAAAACGGTGTGTTTCCCGATGGTGCCGTGCTGATCAAGGAAATCCGCACCATTGAATCCGGTGACAAAACGACAGGCCCCGCCCAGTGGGCCAAAAATCCTGCCGTCTGGTTCGTGATGGTGAAGGATACGCAGGGGCGATTTGATAACCCCCACTGGGGCGAAGGCTGGGGCTGGGCGCTGTTCAAGGCCGAAGACGCCGGTGTGAACGCATCGGCAAGCTTTAGCGACACCTGCAAGGGCTGCCATGTGCCGGCACAGCAGAATGACTGGGTCTTTACCGAAGGCTACCCGACCCTGCAGGCACCGATGGTGAAGTAAACCCTCACCGGACTGAGGGGCGAGTCCGGTGGAACACGGGTTATTCGTTATTGGTCATTACGGGCGGCTTAGGGCGATCTTGCCGCTGGCATCAAGCCCGTAACGCTGGAACAGCTGAGCCAGGCTTCCATCGGCTTTCATATCCGCCAGCAGCTGGTTGAACTGTGACAGCGTGCCGGCGTCAGCCTGGCGCAGGCCCAGGGCGTAGTCGTAGTTCAGAGTGGTGCCGAGCACCGCCTCGGCATCGGTGTACTTGAGGTCGGCGCCTTGGTGCTGCATCCAGCCGGCGGATAACTGTGTCACTACGGCGGCATCAATGTCGCCAGCAAGCAGCGCCTGCAGGCGGCGGCTTTCATCGAGGTAACGCGAGGCGGTGGTAATCCCCTGCTGGTTGAGCCGGTGCGCGGCGATACTGCCAGGCACCACGGCAACACGCAGTCCTTGCAGATCCTGCATGGAATTGATATCAGGCTGCCCTGGTCGGGTAACCAGTACCGATTCGAGCCTGAGAAAGGCATCACTGAGTTTGAGGTATTTCGACGGGTTATCATCAATCTTGGCCACACCGGCGTAGAGATCGCAACCGGTTTTGGAGGCACTGCGCTTGCTGACGATCCAGGAAACATCAAGCGCAACATCAAGGCGCTCAGCCAGTGCCTGGGCCAGTTCGACCTGAAAACCCTCACCGGGGCCTGATTGTCGGGAGAACGGCAGCATGTCCGGGTGGGCGCAGAGTGCCAGTGTCTGGCGGCTCTGGATCTGTCCCAGGGTGCCGGCCTGGGCGGGCAGTGCCGCCAATGTCATGAGCAATGATGCCCAGAGGGCGGTCGCTATACGTATCTGAGTCATGCTTGGGTTCCTGTTTTCAAGTGCTACTCGTCCAGCGAAAGTATGAAGGTCACCAGTTCCCAGCGCTGTGTGGCCGAGAAGGTTTTTTCCCAGGGGGGCATGATGAGGGCGCCACGGCGCTTGCCCTTGGTAATGGTCTTGTACAGATAATCCGGGTCGAAATTGCGCCCCTGTAGCTTTTTGGCCTTGCCACCTGATCCCCGGTTGCCGTGGCAGTAGACGCAGGACTGGTTAAATCGCTTCTCGCCGCTGGCGATGGATTGCTCCAGATTGCCGAAGACTTCGGCCCTGGCAGTAGCGTCGGTCTTGGCTGTTGCTGCCGCGGATCTGTTCGCAGCGGCCGTTGTGGTTTTGGCGTCAATGGGCGGAGCCACGGCGAACGTCGCGCCGCTGGGCAGTGAAAGTGCCAGGCTCAGCATCAGTGTCTTTATGGCTGTCAGATGCATGGGGTATTCCCGAGTTCGGCATCGCCGGGGGCTGTTGCCCCCGGGCGTGCACGGTGAATGGATGGGTTTTACAGGCGAGTTAGTCAGGCAAGGCAAAGGCGATCAGTGCTGCGCCGCCAGGCAGGCCACTGACCTCTGGAAAAGCGCTGGCCATAAAGCCTGGTGCATGGGAGCCAAAGCCGGTGGCCGCGAGGATGTATTGCTTGCCATTTACGGCATAGCTGACGATGCCGCCGCGCAGTCCTGAGCCTGAATTGAAGTCCCAGACTTTCTCGCCGGTTTGCGCGTTATAGGCATGGATAACGCCGCGTGGATCGCCATTGAACACCAAGTTGCCACCGGTGGTCAGGACGCTGCCTAGGCCTGGCAGTGGATAGTCGACGGTCCACTTGAGCTCGCCGGTGACGGGGTCGCGGGCATCGAGGCGTGCCGATGCCTTTTTACCGGGCGGTGGTACGGCCACCAGTTTGCTCACCCCCAGGTAGAGCCCTGCCATGCCAACACTTTCGTGCTCCTGCCGCGCCGGTACCACCGTATTGCAGGCCTCCATGGCATTGGTGTACCAGAGTCCGGTATCGGGGTTGTAGGCTCCGTGGTTCCAGCTGCGTGCGCCGAGAAGGTAAGGGCAGACGGTGGTTTCCTCGCCTTCCGGCATCTTGATGCGACCGATCAGTTCGCCGGTCTGCTTGTCGATTCCCTCGGCGAAGTTAATGTTTTCGGCCAAGGGCCAGACGTTTTCCAGCGCGCCGGTGGATTTTTCCAGCACGAAGACAAAGCCGCTTTTGTTCAGGTGTACCAGCAGATCCTTGCCGTCATGTTTCAGGCTGATGGCTTCGTAGGCTGAGTCGAAATCCCAGACATCATGGGGGATTTCCTGGTAGGCCCATTTGAGGCTGCCGTCCTTGGGGGAGAGTGCGAGCAGGCTGGCGCTGTGCTTGTTGTCTCCCTCCCGTTCGGCGCCGTAAAAGTCCGGTGCAGCATTGGCTGTGCCGATAAAAATGGTGTCGCTGGCTTCATCGTAGGTGCCGGGTAGCCAGGCGCCGCTGCCGCCAACTTCACCGGAATCCCCTGGCCAGCTGGCGGGGTTGTCCTTGTCGAGAATGTCGAAGGTCCAGGCTTTTTCCCCGGTGATGGCATTGACCGCATAGATCTTGCCCTGGGTGGGCTGATCGCCACCGGTGGTGCCGCCAAACAAGATGTCACCAGCCAGCTGTGGTGGCGATGAGAACAGGCAGCCATAGCATTCCCGCGGCTGGGTGATCTGGGTGGACCATTTTTCCTTGCCGGTTTTCTGGTCCAGGGCGATGAACCGGCCGTCGAGGGAACCGATATAGACGTTGCCGTGGCCTACGGTCACACCGCGGCTGGCGGCGACATAAAAAACTTCGTAAACGACCTCATCCAGATCCGGCTGGTAGTGCCAGATCTGCTCGCCG
>JBFGZM010000412.1:0-3157 GCA_041586815.1 Marinobacterium sp.
ATGGTGGATGGCACGGTATAATCCTGGCCATCAGCGATCTGGCGCAGCAGCTTGCGCAGGATCTTGCCGGAGCGGGTTTTGGGCAGGCGTTGCACCACCACCGCCCGCTTGAAACAGGCCACGGCACCGATCTCCTCCCTCACCCGGGCCACCAGCTCCGCTTCAAGCTCGGCTTCATCCAGTTCCACACCGTCTTTGAGCAGCACCAGTCCCACCGGTTGCTGACCCTTGAGATCATCGTGAATGCCGATCACTGCGCATTCCGCCACGGCGGGGTGTGCAGCGACGATCTCTTCCATCTCGCCGGTAGAGAGCCGGTGCCCTGCAACATTGATCACGTCATCGGTGCGCCCCATGATAAACACGTAGCCATCCTCATCCTTGTAACCGCCGTCACCGGAGGAGTAGTACCCCGGGTAATCCGACAGGTAGCCCGACTGGAAACGCTCGAAGTCACCCCAGATGGTGGGAAGGCAACCCGGCGGCAGCGGCAGCTTGAGCGCCAGAATGCCCTGCTCCCCGGCCGGCAGCTCTTTGCCGGCAGGATCCAGTATCTGCACGTTATAGCCCGGTACCGGCACGGTGGAGGACCCGGGCTTTGGTGCCAGCATCTCGAGACCCGTGGGGTTGGCGCAGATGGCCCAGCCGGATTCGGTCTGCCACCAGTGATCCACCACCGGCAGACCCGTAACCTCGCGGGTCCAGTGATAGGTGGGCGGATCGAGTCGCTCGCCCGCCATGAAAATGGTTTCGAGCCCTGACAGGTCATACTGCTTGAGCAGCGCACCCTCGGGGTCTTCCTTCTTGATGGCCCTAAAGGCGGTGGGCGCCGCGAACAGTGCCTTCACCCGGTACTCGGAACAAACCCGCCAGAAAGCGCCGGCGTCGGGCGTGCGTACCGGCTTGCCTTCGTATACAAGCGTTGTGCAGCCGGCCAGCAGCGGAGCGTAGACGATATAGGAATGCCCCACCACCCAGCCCACATCGGAGGCTGCCCAGAAGACGTCGCCGGGATTCATGTTGTAAATCGCCTGCATGGAGTACTTCAGTGCCACGGCATGCCCGCCGTTGTCGCGTACCACGCCCTTGGGCTTGCCGGTGGTGCCGGAGGTATACAGGATATAGAGCGGGTCAGTGGCGCGCACCGGCACGCACTCCGCCGGCTGCGCCGTTGCCATGGCCTCCTGCCAGTCCAGATCACGTCCGCTTTGCAGTTCGGCAGCCGCCTCGGGACGCTGCAACACCACGCAGGCCTCGGGGCTGTGCTGAGCCCGAGACAAAGCATCATCCAGCAATGGCTTGTAGGCAATGACCTTGCAGATCTCGATGCCGCAGGAGGCAGTCACGATCACCCTGGGGCTGGCATCATCGATACGCACCGCAAGCTCAGGGGCGGCAAAGCCACCGAACACCACCGAATGCACAGCCCCCAGGCGCGCCACCGCCAGCATGGCGATCACGGCCTCCGGAATCATGGGCATGTAGATCAGAACCCGGTCACCCTTTGTCACGCCCCTTGCACGCAGCACGCCGGCGAAGAGCGCGACCTGATCACGCAGCTCCCGGTAACTGAAGGTCCTGCGGCTATCCGTAACGGGTGAGTCGTAAATCAGCGCCGCCTGATCACCACGGCCCTGCTCCACATGAACGTCCAGTGCCAGGTAGGCGGTGTTCAGCTCGCCATCGGCGAACCAGCGATCAATTCCATTGTCGTCTTTTGAGAGTATCTTTTGCGGCGCCTTGAACCATTCAAGGGGGGCGGCTTTCTCGCCCCAGAACGCCTGTGGATCGTCGATGGATTTTGCGTATTCCGCCCGGTAAGACATGCTGCAGCCCTTTATTGTTATCCGTTTCCGATGCCAGTGCGCGGCAGATTGTCGACACCCGGCCCTGATAGAGTCACAGCTTAAACAAAATACCGGCCTGTTCAACCTAGACAAAAGGCTATATTGCCGACAATCCCGCTACCAAACCCGGAACTTCAGGCCATGGTGCCCAAGAGGAAAATCTAAACTGTCGACAATCAAGGAATTCGCGCCCGTATCCCCGATTGGCCGGGCGCCAGAGACGGCAGAAAAAAGCTGAAGTGCGGTGAACACAAGACACAGCGGTGCCGCCTGGGCGATACCGCTGCAGTATTTCGCAGGAATAGCGATGAAAAGGCAGGACCGGCTCAGCTAAGGGCAACCCCGGTGAGGCGATTGAGTGCGTGGATATCTTCATTATCCGCCAGGGACACAACGATATCCCGTTGCTCCTCGATGACCTGCTGCAGCACCGCATCGGTGGTCAGGGGGTTGGCCAGTACAACGCGGAAAACCGTAATCGCGTGGCGCCCGTAGCGGTCCGGTGTCAGACGGGTGCGGGATACAAAGGCCTTGCCGAGCTCGCGCTGGGTCTTTTGAATCGTACGGGTGATGCGGCTTAGCACATCGTTGATCTCCCGCTGCAGGTCATCATCGGCCTCACGCAGCATCGCCTGCACCGGTGCCGGCACCCAGCGGTAGGTCAGGATATTGAGCTCCGGCGCGGACACCAGCTCGAAATCCTCCAGGGTGTCGATCCGATCGGCAAAGCGTTGCGCCATGTCGATGCCATTCTCGATCAGCATCGAGTAGCCGCGCCGACCGATAATCTTCAGTGCCGAGTGCACCAGCATCGCCATGCCAGGGCGCGAGCCCTCAAGCGTCGCACTGCCAAGATCCTTGGACCCCTGGCGGATAATGTACTGGGCATGGTGCTCGATGCTTTTGAGCACCGAGGAATCACGGAACAGCACCAGGCCGACCCCCATCGGCACGTACAGCTGCTTGTGGGCATCAATGGTGACCGAATCCGCCCGCTCGATCCCTTTCAGGCGCCCGCGGTAGCGATCGGAAAACAGCGTCGGGCCGCCCCAGGCACCGTCCACATGGAAGTGAATGCCATGGGCCTGTGCGATATCAGCCAGCACATCCAGCGGGTCAATATTGCCGGTTTCGGTTGTCCCCGCGACGCCCACCAGCGCAAAGGGACGAATATTCTGCTGTTGCAGCTGCCTGATTTTGGCCTGAAGGGCATCGGGGCGAATGCGGTTGTGGCCGTCGGTTTCCACCGCCACGATCTGGTCGCGGCCGATACCCAGCACATCGGCGGCCTTGGACAGCGAATAGTGGCC